>JBEGMZ010000146.1:0-2652 GCA_041182745.1 Acidobacteriota bacterium | reverse complement strand
CGCCCCCCCGGCGCCGCGGCGAGGGACCTCATCAACCAGCCTGATCCCAGCGCTGCGCAGACGGGTGAGAGTAGCGGATATGTCGGAGACTTCAATGCAGAGATGGTGGATCCCCGGACCGCGTCGGGAGAGAAACCGCCCGATGGGAGTCTCCTCAGGAGCGACATCGAGCGACGAGGCCTCGAGGAGTTCAATCCGGCTCGCCCCAATCGGAAGAATGGCAACCCTGACACCCTGATCAGCGACGACCTCGACCTCTCCCAGTTCGAGGCCAAGGCCATCACGCCAGAACCGCAGTGACTCCTCGATCGAGGAGACGGCGACTCCAATATGCTGGAGCCCTCTGACTTCCGGCCTGAAAAGCTGGTCAAGAGCCGAGTAGGGATCAAGCTGATGACTTGCAACCGCATCGGCGACAGAAGTCGGTATCAGTTCACCCGGCGCAGTCCCATCGCGGGCCGCGAGAAAATCGCGAAGCAGGCGTTCACCGAGCAGCTCGGTCAGACGCTGACGAGCGGCTGCCTGGCGTCGCGCCGTGGCGTGACCTTCAGCTCTTTGCCGGGAGACCAGCTGTCCATACTGCTCAATCGATCTCGCCAGCGACTCGATTCCGAGATTCCTGATCGCAACCGTTCTGATGATTGGAGGCTCCCAACCGTCCTCGCGGTGAGCCATCTCGAGGAGGCCGATCAGTTCGCGCTCCGTGCGCTCCGTGCCCTCCCGCTCAGACTTGTTGATCACAAACAGGTCGCCAATCTCCATGATCCCGGCTTTGATCGCCTGGATATCGTCGCCCATGCCGGGAACAAGAACAACTATTGAGAGATCGGCCGCTCTGACCACGTCGACCTCATCCTGACCAACGCCGACCGTCTCGATCAGGATGCGGTCATAGCCTGCGGCATCAAGCACCATTGCGGCGTCGACCGTCGCCCGGGAGATCCCACCCATCCGGCCGCGGGTCGCCATCGAGCGGATAAAGACCCTGTCATCTCCAGTCAGAGACTGCATCCGAATCCGGTCACCAAGCAGCGCCCCGCCACTGAAGGGGCTCGTCGGATCGATCGCCAGAACAGCCACCCGATGCCCGAGTTCACGGTAGTGGAGCGCCAGCCGATCGACCAGCGAAGACTTGCCAACTCCAGAGGCTCCGGTCACCCCAATGGTCAGCGCCCGGCCGGTATGAGGGTAGATCCCCCGCAGCACGGCCTCCGTATCAGGGTCGTTGTTCTCGATGCCGGAGATTGCCTTCGCCACAGCGCGAGCATCCCGATTGAGTATTCCGTCTGTCAACGAGTCTGTCATCGTTCCCCGCTCTGTCCACGGACTGAAGATCTGACCACCACCAGCCAACTAATATACCGGCAACCGCGCCGAAATTCTACCACTGATAGTGCGGGTCTCCATCGACTCGCGCCGAATTGTCCGATTTGAAGCCGGCAACTCCGGCCACTGACTTTTCCCGCATCGATCCGGGTGGTATTTTCAATTTGCGCCCTCTACAGGCGGCAGAGACTGGCAGCAAAGCCTTGACCTTGAATGGAGATTTTTCAACATGCGAATTACAAGGGTCTACACCAGAACCGGTGATCGGGGTGAAACCTCACTTGTCGATGGCAGCCGGGTCAGCAAAGCGGACGCTCGCGTCAGCGCCTATGGTGATGTCGATGAATTGAACTCGGTTCTCGGTCTGGCGCGAGTCGAGCTGGATGATCCGGAGTTGACAAGCCTCCTCGGGACAATCCAGAACGATCTCTTCGTACTGGGTGCGGATCTGGCGACCCCGCAACCAATGGCAGTTCCGCGGATCGCAGGATCGCACATCCTTGGTCTCGAGCAGGCAATCGACCGGTTGATGGAGGAGCTGGAGCCGCTTCGCGAGTTTATCCTGCCCGGAGGAACGCGTGGGGCGGCGCTGCTCCACATTGCGCGGACAGTGGCCCGGCGCGCCGAGAGACTCGTGGTTCTTCTTGCGGAAGAGGCGGAGATAAACGACTCCGCACTGATCTACCTCAACCGGCTCTCCGACCTGCTCTTCGTCATGGCTCGTATCGCCAACAAACGCGCCGCGACAGCGGAGGCTTCTGCCAATTTCAGCACGCGAACCGACTGAGGACGGAGATCTCAATCGATGGCGTGGCGAGAGCGGTGCCGGCCTTGCGGCACGGATCTGACCGGGCATCGACTCTTCGGGAGCGATCGGATGATCTACCGAGTGATAATGTCGAAATTGATGATCGCCGGGCTGATTCTCGTTGCAATGGCCCACCAGCCATCGACGAGCCGACCGGAGTCACCCGGAGCAAAGATCAGTCGCATCTTCCAGAGATTGGATCGGGAGGCATCGTGGCGCCTTGTCGCAACCGTTCCGCTCGGCTTCAATGCCCACCATCCACAGGGGATGGTCCGGGTCGGCAGACAATTCTTTCTGACCACGGTCGAGGTGACACAGGCAACGCGAAGATTCCCGGCACCGGTCGGTCGGTTTGATCGGGATGAAGGCGCAGGGGTCGGCCACCTCGTCGAATTCAGTCCCGCGGGCCGACAGTTGAGCGATCTCCAGATCGGGGAAGGCTCGATCTACCATCCGGGCGGCATCGACTATGACGGACGTTACATCTGGATTCCAGTCGCCGAGTATCGCCCCAACAG
>JBEGMZ010000145.1:0-6147 GCA_041182745.1 Acidobacteriota bacterium | reverse complement strand
CTATCAGTCGCTCCATTCTACAAAACCTCCATTGCTGACAACTTCCTGTCGGCATCGCCAGCTATCATTTCCGCTTCTTACCGCTCTTACCGCTGGGGCTTATCATTGAGCCATACAGCTCGGTTTTATAACACTGATCTCCCGGCTTTATCGCCGGTGAGGGCCGCCCGGGTTGAATGCCAACCCGGGTGCGTCGATTATTTTGATCTTCTGGATGCAAGTCTGTGGATACACATCTGATGGATACTCATCTGAGCAACGGGAAAGGATCGACTTTTCCGGTGCGTTTTCAGTAGTGGCAGCCAGCCGGCGTTACCGCAGTCAGAATTTGAGGATACACACAGACCCAATTTTTGTACAGTCAGCGAGGAAGCAGGCCCCGGCTTGCGATGGCGGGGATCGATCGTTTAACTTCTTCGTGCCGGGTCTGGGATAATGGGCAGAGCGGAGGTCCTGATTAAAGTCGACCAGGGGCGTCTGCCGGAGGTGCCCGGCCGCGGCGAGGATGCACTGCCGTAACCGGTTTGGAGGAGGTCAGAGTGAACAGCCAAAACAGGACAAGAATGGTCCCGCGACTTCTGTCGGCAGCCGGGCTGCTGCTGGTGGTCAACAGTTCATTTCTCACGGTCTTCGTCGAGCCGTCAGTCTCGCACATCATCGGAATCCTGCTCCACTTCGGCCTTGGGCTGATGGTGACAGTGGTCGGATTGGTGGAGTTGCGGAGGAGATGGGCCGGTCTGGCGGTGGCAGCAAAGCTTGGGAGCCTGTTGCTGCTGGCGGCGGCAGCCATTGGAATCGGGATGGTGGTCTACGGAGCGGTGCGGCCGTGGGCAGGGTTCGGGCCGGTGGTGAAGTGGGCGGGACCAGCCCACGTTCTGGTCGGGCTGATCGGGCTGATCCTCTTCGCGGGCTGGGTGATACGGCGGCGTGAGGAGTGGCCGGTCTTCGCGCGCGGCTTTGCCGTGACACTGATTGTGGCGTTGCTCCTTCCGGTGGCTCTGCTGCAGTACCGGAAGCAGTCAGGCGGCGGTCAGGACTACATCATCAATCCGAAATCTCCGCCACTCTCGATGGAGGGTGAGGGCCAGGGGCCGGGAGGTCCTTTCTTTCCATCATCCGCCGAGACGAACACCGGTGGTACGATTCCGGCAAACTTCTTTATGAACTCGGAGTCGTGCGCGCGCTGTCATAAGGAGATCTACGATCAGTGGAACTCGTCGGCCCACCATTTCGCTTCGTTCAACAACCAGTGGTATCGAAAGTCGATCGAGTACATGCAGGATACGATCGGGACTGGCCCTTCGAAGTGGTGCGCGGGATGTCACGATCACGCAGTCCTCTTCGCCGGGAAGTTCGACACGCCGATCAGGCAGCAGATCAACACACCGGAGGCACAGGCCGGTCTGGGGTGTGTCTCCTGCCATTCGATCGCGCACGTCAAGAGCAGCATGGGGCAGGCCGACTTCCGGATCGAGTATCCGGCAATCCATGCCCTTGCCGACAGTGACAACCGTCTGCTGCAGTGGGGGCACGACCTGCTGACCTATGCCCGGCCGGAGCTCCACTCACGAGCCTTCATCAAACCGTTTATGCGTGAGAACTCAGCCGAGTACTGCGCCTCCTGCCATAAGGTTCATCTCGACAAGCCGGTCAACAGTTACCGCTGGTTCAGGGGGTTCAACGATTACGACAACTGGCAGGCCTCAGGAGTCTCGGGTCAGGGGGCGCGGGCCTTCTACTACCCCGATCAGTCGAAGAAGTGCGGTGACTGCCACATGCCACTGGTTGAGTCGAAAGATCCGGCTGCCAAGAACGGCAAGGTGCGTTCGCACCGGTTTCCAGGAGCGAACACCGCCCTCCCGCACGTGAATGGTGACCGGGAGCAGTTTGAGACGACGGTCCGATTCCTGCAGGACCGGCAGGTGACGATCGATATTTTCGGGATGACACCAGGGAAGGCAGGAAAGATCGAGGAGGTACGGACACGGGCGGGGGATGATGGGCCGCGGCTGGCCTCAACCTTTGCGATTGGCGAGGAGTCGATGCAGTTCGGCTCCGGGCAGGTCTATATCACGCAGCCGGCAGAGGTGATTGCACCGCTCAACCAGGTGGCGAACGCAGCGGTGCGACGTGGTGATGAGATGCGGCTGGACGTGGTGGTTCGGACACGGAAGGTCGGCCACTTCTTCCCGGGCGGAACGGTGGACGGTCTCGATGTCTGGGTAGAGCTGCAGGCGGTCGATGAGACCGGCCGGGTGATCTTCTGGAGTGGGAAGACTGAGGACGACGGGACGGGGCGGAGGGGGCCAGTCGAGAAGGGAGCCCATGTCTATCGCTCGCTGATGCTCGATGAGCGGGGTAATCCGATCAACAAGCGGAACGCCTGGGCAGCCCGTTCGGTCGCCTATGTTCGGCTGGTGCCGCCTGGAGCGGCCGATACGATCCACTATCGGCTGGTCGTCCCACCCGAGTGCGGCAATGAGATCACGATCCGGGCAAAGGTCAACTACCGTAAGTTTCCGTGGTGGGGGACGCAATGGGCCTATGCCGGAGTGCGTGATCCGCAGCAGAAGGGTTACAGCGTCACCTCTGGCCACGACGACGGTGAGTGGGTCTTTACCGGAGACACCTCAACGGTCTCGGGCAGGATGAAGTCGATTCCGGACCTGCCGATCATCACCATGGCCGAGGATACCGTCAGCCTGAAGGTGCTCGACCGCCGGGCGCCCCGGCCGGAGATGAAGCCGGTTCTCGGTCCGGCGGTACGTGAACGGTGGAACGACTATGGAATCGGGCTGCTCCTCCAGGGAGATATCAAGGGAGCTGAGGCCGCATTTCTGAAGGTCACAGAGATGGAGCCGGGGTACGCTGATGGGTGGGTCAATGTCGCGCGGGCACGGATCCAGGAGGGCAATATGGCGGGGGCGGCGGAGATGCTGGAGAAGGCGCTCACCATCAGTCCGACGCTGGCAAAGAGCCACTTCTTTCTGGGTGTGACGTTGAAATCGCAGGGGCGCTATGACGAGGCGCTCGCCCACCTGCAGACGGCATCGAGCCAGTATCCGCGTGACCGGGTGGTGCTCAATACGATTGGCCGGGTGCTCTTCCTGCAGCGGAAGTATGGCGAGGCAGTCTCGGCGCTGGAGCGGGTGCTTGGAGTCGACCCGGAAGATCTGCAGGCTCACTACAATCTGATGCTCTGCTACCAGGGTCTGGGTGACAGTGCGCAGGCGGAACGAGAGCGGAAGCTCTATCAGCGATTCAAGGCCGACGAATCGGCGCAGGCGATCACCGGCCCGTACCGGCAGCTCCATCCGGAGGACAATGCCGAACGGCAGCAGATTCACGAGCACCGCTCGGTGCCGCTCGAGAAGGTCAATCCACGTCCGGCGACCGCACCCGGTCGGGTCGCCCGCCGGCAGGGTGGCAAGCTCATAGCGAGGAGCGCGAGATGAGACTGGCAAGGAGAGCGCTGCCGCTGGCCCTGCTCTGCCTGGTGGGCTGCAATCGTGCCCGGCCAGCCGAGGAGGCAAAGACGTCGGCAGTGCCGGCCGGGAGCCCGGTCGAGGTGGTGGATGCACCAGCGTCCGGAGCAACGGTGGCCCTGCCACCCTATCCGGAGAGACTGAACCCGGTCACCTTCAGCGATGTCACGAAGAGTGCCGGCATCAGGTTTCGTCACAACAATGGCGCCTACGGAAAGAAGTATCTGCCGGAAACGACCGGGTCGGGATGCGCCTTCCTCGACTACGATCGTGACGGCTGGCCGGACATCCTGCTGATCAATGGGATGGACTTTGCTGATGCCCCGAAGAAGCGGCGCTCCGTCCTCGCACTCTACCACAACAACCAGGACGGAACGTTCAGCGACGTGACGACCGGCTCCGGGCTCGGTGTTCCGATCTACGGCATGGGCGTCGCGATCGGAGATTACGATAACGACGGCTGGGAAGACATCTTCATCACGGCACTCGGACAGAACCGGCTCTTCCGAAACCTCGGAGCGATGAAGCCGGGGCGGTTCAGCGACGTCACGGCCAGGGTCGGGCTGACCGGGCCGCCGGGCTTCTCATCTTCGGCTGCCTGGCTCGACTATGACCACGACGGACGGCTCGACCTCTTTGTGGGCAACTATGTCGACTGGGCAATCGAGAATGACATCCACTGCTCGCTTGATGGAACGAGCAAGAGCTACTGCACGCCAGAGAGCTATCGTGGGTTGAGCGCGCGACTCTATCGCAACTCTGCGGAGGGTGGAGGGCGCTTTGAGGATGTAAGCGCCAGGGCCGGAGTCGCCGATCCGACCTCGAAATCGCTCGGCGTAGCGACCTTCGACTACAATCGCGATGGCTGGATCGACATCTTTGTCGCCAATGACACCCAGCCGAACAAGCTCTACCAGAACAACCGAAATGGAACCTTCACCGAGGTCGCAACGACGGCTGGGGTTGCCTTCAGTGAAGAGGGCAAGGCGCGAGCGGGAATGGGGGTCGACTTCGCCGACTACGATGGCTCGGGGTTTCCGAGCCTGATCGTCGGTAACTTCTCGAACGAGATGCTTGGGGTCTATCACAACGAGGGTAAGTCAGGTCTCTTCATCGACGAAGCACCGGCCTCGACCCTCGGTCAGGCAACGCTCCTGAGCCTGACCTTCGGCCTCTTCTTCTTCGATTATGACCTCGATGGGCGTTCGGACATCTTCCTTGCCAATGGCCACGTCGCCGACGATATCAACAAGGTTCAGCCGAAGATCACCTACGCCATGGCCCCCAAGCTCTTCCGCAACGAGGGTGGAAAACGATTCAGTGAGGTGACGGGTCGGGCCGGGGCGCCTTTTCAGCGCCCAATGGTCGCACGTGGAGCGGCGTATGGGGATTTCGACAACGACGGAGACCTCGACATCCTGGTGACAACCAATGGCGGGCCGGCGAAACTCCTCCGTAACGAGGGTGGAAACCAGAACCGTTTCTTGCGGATCAGGGTAATTGGCAGTGGAACTAATCTGAGTGGAATCGGCGCCCGGGTGACAGTGGTCCTTCCGGACGGGACGCGCCAGTGGCAGATGGTCCACAGCGGATCAAGCTACTGTTCACAGAGTGAGCTGACGCTGACCTTCGGGCTTGGGCGGAACGACCGGGCCGAGCGGGTTGAGGTCGAGTGGCCGGGTGGCGGAAGCGAGCGGATCAAGGTCCTCGCGGCGAACCATCTTCATACCCTACGCGAGGGCAAGGGGGTGGTCGAGAGCCTGCCGCTGCCAGTTGCGCCCCCGAACCCGGCGCTCAACTGACTCTTTCCGCACGCAGATGCAGATATTGACGCAGGCCTTATGGAGATCGATCTGCTGATCAGTAACGCGACGATCATCGACGGGACTGGCCAGCCAGGTTACCGCGGAGATGTCGCGATCAGGGGAGGTCGGATCACCGCGTTGGGAGAGATCGCCGGCCGCGCCGGTCGGCAGGTGGACGCGACGGGGTGGACGCTGCTTCCCGGACTGATCGACCCACACTCCCACGGCGACCTGATCTTCACCCTCCCGGCCCAGGAGCAGGCAGAGTTGCTGGCCGGGAAGATCACCCAGGGGATCACAACAACCCTCGTCGGCAACTGTGGCCTCGGCGTCGCGCCCTTCAGCAGGGCGTCAACCGGCGATATCCTGCGCGAGATCAATGGCTGGATGAGTCCGGCTGCCGCACCCGCACCCTGGCCCTGGCGAAGCCTCGCTGAATACCTTCGTCTGGTCGAAGATCAGGGTCCCGCGATCAATCTCGGAACCCTGGTTCCGCACGGACCGATCAGGATCGAGGCGATGGGAATGGCGCGTGGAGAGCCATCCGCTGCTCAATCACGGGCGATGCGGGGCGCGGTCGACCGGGCGCTGCGCGAGGGAGCTTTTGGACTTTCGACCGGTCTGATCTATCCGCCGGGCATGTTCAGCTCGCCGACCGAACTGACGGAGTTGGCGCGGGTCGTTGCCCGCCACGACCGCGTCTATACCAGCCACATCCGTGGTTCGAGCGAGACGCTCATCCCCGCCGTCGAGGAGCTGATCGAGATCGGGCGGCAGACCGGTGTGCGGGTTCATCACTCGCACAACGAAGCGGTTGGCCGAACCCACTGGTCGAAGATCGACCAGGTACTCAGGAT
>JBEGMZ010000144.1:0-8380 GCA_041182745.1 Acidobacteriota bacterium | reverse complement strand
GTTCAGGTGCTTGGAAGCAACCATCGGATCACCACGGGCCAACACCGCTTCCAATTGATCCAAATGGAAGCCGTCAGCGAGCGGGTGAAGCCGATCACACTTCGAGTCGCTGTGTACGAGGGCGAGGAACCTGTCACGGACATCCAAACCGTGAAGTTCGAGAGCAGTTCCGGCAACTTGGATGAGCGGAAGAAGTGGGTCCGTCTCGTCCTCAAAGAGCGGCAATACAACAAGAAAACTCCATACCGCCTTGTGTTGCGGGATGCTGAAACCGGCATCGAGCAGCAGAGCGTGGAAGTGATTATCGACAGGGCGTTCACCGATGACTTCTGATCCTGAGTGGGCAGTGGGAAGTGGGCAGTGGGCAGTGGGCAGTGAGCAGTGGGCAGTGGGCAGTGGGCAGTGGGAAGTGGGAAGTGGGAAAGGACAAAGCGCTATGAGTAATGAAAGCCGAGCAAAGAACTATCGAGACCTTGTTGCGTGGCAACGCGCAATGGATTTGGTTGAGGTAGTTTATGAATTGGCGAAACGATTTCCGCAGGATGAACTTTATGGTCTTACGTCTCAAGTGCGACGTGCTGTGGTTTCAGTGCCATCAAACATTGCGGAAGGCGAGGGACGTAACTCACCAAACGATTTTGCCAGGTTCCTTTCAATCGCAAACGGTTCACTACGAGAGGTCGAGACTCAGCTATTCATTGCCGTCCGACTCGACTACTTGGCGAATGACGACATAACGAATGCGATCAGCCTGTGTGAAGAAACAGGTAGAATCATTAACGGACTCAAAAGAAACTTACAGCAACGTGGCAACCAGGACTAATTGGCAGTTTGCCCAAACGGACATAACATGAACGACAACGATCAATCAACGCTATCGGATTCCTCTTTACCGCCCACTGCCCACGGCCCACTTTTCACTGAGTTGGATGATCTCCTTAACCGGAACTTTCCTGGCAAGGTGGTTCGCAAAGATTTGACTAAGCTGGTCAAAGAGGGTGCGAACGTGCCGGTGTACGTCCTTGAGTACCTGCTGGGGAGTTACTGCGCCTCGAATGACGAAGCAGTGATCGAGGAAGGTCTGTCCACGGTCAAGAAGGTTTTGGCTGAGAACTACGTCCGGCCCGATGAAGCCGAGAAGGTGAAGTCGACGATCCGTGAGCGTGGCAGTCTCAAGGTCATCGACAAGGTAACGGTGACGCTCAACGAAAAACGGGACGTTTACGAGGCGTTGCTCGGCAACTTGGGAGTCAACCGGATTGAAGTTCCCAGCAGCATCGTCAAGAAGTTTGAAAAGCTGCTGGTGGGCGGCATCTGGTGCATCGCCACTCTGGAGTATTTCTTCGAGGAAGATCAGAAAGGTTCCCCCTTCCTGCTGCGAGACTTGAAGCCGATCCAGATGCCGAACATGGACCTGGATGAACTGTTTCAAGGACGCCGTGCATTCACTGAGCAGCAGTGGCTCGACGCCCTGCTTCGCTCGACCGGCATGGAGCCGACCAACTTCAAGGATCGAGTGAAGTGGCACCTACTGGCCCGCATGATTCCGCTGGTTGAAAACAACTACAACCTCGCCGAGCTTGGGCCAAGAGGCACGGGCAAGAGTCACATTTACAAAGAAATCAGCCCAAACAGCATCCTCGTGTCGGGCGGTCAAACCACCGTCGCCAACCTTTTCTACAACATGGGCCGGCGTCAGGTCGGTTTGGTCGGCCTGTGGGATGTGGTGGCCTTCGATGAAGTGGCGGGCATCTCCTTCAAAGATAAGGATGGTGTCCAGATCATGAAGGACTACATGGCTTCGGGATCGTTTGCCCGTGGCCGTGATTCGATCAATGCCTACGCTTCAATGGTATTCGTCGGCAACATCAACCAGCCGGTCGATACGCTGGTTAAGACGAGCCATCTCTTTGCCCCATTCCCGGAGGCGATGATCGACTCGGCCTTCTTTGACCGCTTCCACGCCTATATCCCTGGCTGGGAGATTCCCAAGATGCGGCCTGAGTTCTTCACGAACCAATATGGCCTCATCGTGGATTACCTGGCCGAGTGGTTGCGGGAGATGAGGAAACGCAATTTTGGCGACGCTATCAACAAGTATTTCAAGCTGGGACGTGATTTGAACCAGCGGGATACGATTGCCGTCAAGCACACCGTCTCTGGTCTGCTGAAGCTGCTCTATCCCACCGAAGAATATGACAAGGAAGCCGTTCGCCGCTGCCTGGAATACGCTCTCGAAGCACGTCGCCGTGTGAAGGAACAACTAAAGAAGATCGGCGGCATGGAGTTCTTCGACGTTCACTTCTCATACATCGACAACGAAACGATGGAAGAGAAGTTCATCAGCGTGCCGGAACAAGGCGGCGGTTCACTGATCCCGGATGGTCCGTTAAATCCTGGCGTCATGCACACGGTTTCCACGGGCGGGAGTGGATCGCATCTCGGCCTGTACCGACTCGAAACCCAGGTGACTGCGGGCAATGGAACGCTGAGGACATCGGGCCTCGGTTCCAATTCCGCAGCGAAGGAAGCGATCAAGGTCGGATTTGATTACTTCAAGGCCAACGCTCACAGAGTCAGTGCTTCGATCAAGCCAGGGGACCACGATTACCATCTGCACGTTGTCGAACTGCACAACACCGGGCCAACGAACGCCATGACAATGGCTTCGTTTGTAGCACTTTGCTCCGCAGTCCTCGCGAGGTCGCTTCAACAACAGATGGTTGTCCTGGGAAGCATGAGCCTGGGTGGAAACATCATCCCGGTCGAAAACCTGGCCGAGTCCTTGCAGGTGGCATTTGATGCTGGAGCGAAGCGTCTGCTGTTGCCGATGGCAAGTGTGAAAGATATCCCGACTATTCCGGGTGAGCTGTTCGCCAAGTTTCAGACTGGATTCTATGCCGACCCGGTAGATGCTGTCTTTAAGGCTCTTGGCGTGCAGTGACTGGCTCCATTCTATTCTGCTTGATTTATCACTTACCCCGCCTTGACACACCGTAGAGTTCAGTCGACTTTGCAAAAGCCACCTCGTCAAATGCCCGCAACCGAATCTAAGCGGGCGAGGTGACATTTCTATCTTGTTATGACAAAAACTGGTTGGTCGTATTGACAAGGATTCAGCTTTGGACTAGATTACGATTCGTTGGTGAAAATTTGGTGTATCGCGTGGCGATTTAAGCGACTTGCTCCACGTAAAAAACTGCTAAAGAGTTCCGGCCTCTTGAATATACCCGCATAGCAGTTATCGGCAAGTTCGTCACACTCCCACGCTTAATCTCTAATCAAACGGGAGAAAAGCGCATGGCTGACGAGCAGAATCAGAACTATCATTTCAATACACTCGCCGTACACGGTGGGCAGGTTGTCGATCCGACAACCAGTTCCCGGGCCGTTCCAATCTATCAGACCACATCATACAACTTCACGGATGCCGATCATGCGGCACGTCTCTTCGGATTGCAGGAGTTCGGCAACATCTACACCCGAATAATGAATCCGACGACAGATGTGCTCGAAAAGCGCGTCGCGGCGCTTGAAGGCGGCGTGGCCGCGCTGGCCCTCGCCTCCGGGCAGGCAGCGGAGACCCTCGCGATCACGACCATCGCCAATGCTGGTGACGAGATCGTCTCGACAACTTCGCTCTATGGCGGCACCTACAACCTCTTCCACTATACGCTGCCAAAGCTTGGCATCACGGTCAAATTTGTCGACGCTGAAGATGAAGCGGGCCTGCGCGCCGCGATCAACGACAAGACACGGGCCGTCTACACCGAGACGGTCGGCAATCCAAAGCTCGACATTGTCGACATCGAAAAGCTGGCGCAGATTGCCCACGAAAATGGCCTGCCTTTGATCATCGACAACACGACCCCTTCACCGGCGCTCTGCCGTCCAATCGATCACGGCGCAGATATCGTCATCCAGTCACTGACCAAGTTCATTGCCGGACACGGGACGTCGATTGGTGGCGCGATCATCGATGCCGGGCGATTTGACTGGAAGGCTTCGGGGCGCTTTTCTGATTTCACGACGCCCGATCCCTCCTACCACGGACTGGTCCACGCCGACGCCTTCGGACCGCTGGCCTTCATCCTCAAGGCTCGCGTTCAGGGTCTGCGCGACACCGGCGCCTGCCTCTCACCGTTCAATTCATTCCTCATCCTGCAGGGGGCGGAGACGCTCCATCTGCGGATGGAGCGCCACTCACAGAACGCGCTGGCGGTGGCGAGGGCACTTGAGAACAACCCGCTGGTCGAGTCGGTCAACTATCCCGGCCTCGAATCGAGCCCTTACAACTCGCGGGCCAAAAAGTACCTGCCAAATGGTGCCGGGGCGCTGGTCACTTTTAACATCAAGGGAGGTCTGGCCGCCGGCAAGAAGTTCATCAACTCGGTCAAGCTCTTCAGTCTGCTGGCGAATATTGGTGACGCCAAATCACTGGTCATCCATCCGGCGTCGACGACCCATTCGCAGTTGACAGAGGAGGAGCAGGCCTCAACCGGCGTGACCCCGGGTCTGATCCGGCTCTCGGTGGGGATCGAGGATATCCGGGATATCCTCGCCGACCTTGAGCAGGCGATTAATGCGTCCCAGCAGTAACGTCACCGTACTGTCCGCCTTTAGCTGGCAGGTGGAGATTCCACCTGCCAGCCCGGAGTTTCAAGCATGCCGACCACCATCATCGCTCCAACCGTTGAAGCCGACTTCACCTTCGCCGAAGCCGAGCCCTTTGAGCTCATCAACGGCGAAACCATCGGCCCGGTCAGGCTCCACTACGCCATCTATGGCAATCTGAACGAGAGCCGAGACAACGCCATCCTTGTCTGCCACGCCCTATCGGGCTCGGCGCGCGCCGGTGACTGGTGGCCACAGCTCTTTGGGGTCGACGGAGTCTTCGATCTGAACCGTGACTGCGTCATCTGCGTCAATGTTATTGGCTCCTGTTATGGTTCGACCGGTCCGAACGATATCAATCCGGCTACTGGTCGCAGGTACGGTGGGAAGTTTCCCCTTGTCACAATCCGGGACTGGGTCAGCGCCCAGGCACGGCTGATCGACCACCTCGGGATAGAGAGGCTGCGTGGTGTCATTGGCGGTTCAATCGGCGGGATGCAGGCCATCCAATGGGCGATCGACTTTCCAGAGCGCGTCGGCAGTTGCGTCGCCATCGGTGCAGCCCCGCTCTCTGCAATGGGCCTCGCCTTCAACCACCTTCAGCGCCAGGCCATCATGGGCGACGAGAAGTGGCGTAATGGCGACTACGAGGCCGATGATCCCCCCACCAGGGGGCTCGCACTCGCGCGTGGGATGGCGATGACCACCTACAAGTCACCCGATCTCTTCACTGAGCGATACGGCCGCAACCTCAACCGGAATGGTGAGGATCCACTCCGCTCGCTGACCGACCGCTATGACATCTCCGGCTATCTGGACTACCAGGGCGAGGTCTTCAATCAGCGTTTCGATGCCAACTCATACCTTGTGATCACCCGGGCGATGGACAACTTCCACCCTGGTCTTGGGTATAACTCTGAGATCGAGGCGCTCCATCGCATTCAGGCCAGCGTCCTACTGGTCGGAATCTCGAGCGACTGGCTCTTCCCGGCGGAGGATGTTCGGACCCTCGCCACCAAGATGGGCGAGGCCGGCGTCAATGTCGACTATTACGAGTTGCAGTCGAATCACGGCCACGACTCATTCCTCGCTGAACCGGAGATGCTGGCTCCATTGCTACAGGAGGCGGTGCACAATGATGCGCCATCCTTTCGGCAGTCGCTCTGCCAATCGTTCAGCTGGCTGGACTCCACCACGGTCCGGTCTCTGAAAGAGATTCATTGACGCCGGGCGGGCACTGGCCCGCGCCACTGACGACACATTTCGACAGAAAAGCACCCATCGGCGGGCCTGGCGCCGACGATGGGCCTCCATTCTCCGCACTCAGTCTATTCTGCTCCAACCGCTCCCCTGAGAATGTAACGAGCGGTTTCAATCTTCACTTGTATCCGCCATCAGAGTAGACTGGCCTCCGTCAACGTCAGAGTCCTGTCAGAGGTGGTTCGCCCCGCCTCGGCGGAACCCTGGAGATTCACGCGGAGGCTCACACCTTGAACATATTGAACGTACCAGTACTGGTCAGGATACTGTTACCGGTGATCGCGGCGGCGACCATCTCTGCTTCTGTCACGACCAGCAGCGGCCTTGCACAAACACCCGCTCCGGCGCCGACGGGTTCACCAGGAGGGGCCAATCGACCAACTACGCCGAACCCGCCGCGGCCACCCATGCCGCCCGGCCCAAACCCGAACTCCCATTACCGACTTGGGCCCGATTCAATGCCCCACGAAGGCGTGCCGAAAGGAGAAATTCGTGGTCCATTTGTCCTGCCGAGCCAGGCCTACCCTGGAACCCAACACACCTACTGGATCTACGTCCCGGCTCAGTACGATCCAAATGAGGCCACTGCGCTCATGGTCTTCCAGGACGGTCAGGCCTTCAAGGATGAGAACGGAGACATCCGCGCCCACCACGTAATGGACAACCTGATCTACCGGCGCGAGATCCCAGTCATGCTCGCGGTCTTCATCAATCCCGGGCGGAAACCCGACCAACCTGAACCGGATCTGCAGAACTGGGGGGATCGCACCACCAACCGCCCGACCGAGTACAATTCGCTGGATGATCGCTACGCGAGGGTCATTACCGAAGAACTTCTGCCTGCCCTCGCGAAGGGCTACAATATCTCAAAAGATCCTGAGATGCGGGGTATTGGCGGTTCGAGCTCCGGCGCGATCGCCGCCTTCACCGTCGCCTGGCACCGCCCAGACCAGTTCCGTAAGGTTCTCAGCAATGTCGGCAGCTTTGTCAATATCCGTGGTGGTCACGCCTATCCGGATATCATCCTTTCAACGCCACGCAAGCCGATCCGAGTCTATCTCTGCGACGGGCGGAACGACAATCGCGGATTTCGGAATGGTCTCTATGACGAGAAGTGGGACTGGTTTCTCCAGAACGTGCGGATGATGAAGGCTCTCTCCGCGAAGGGGTATGACCTTAACTATACGTGGGGGCTGAACCTTCACGGCCAGAAGTTCGGAGGTGCGATCTTTCCGGATATGATGCGCTGGCTCTGGCGTGATGGGCCGGTATCGACCGATCCCGATAATATGGTCGAACGGGGCTTCAGAGAAGCCCGGAAAAGAGCGCAGTAAGAATTGCCCTCATCACGTGAGAGGCGACTGGAGACCTTATATGAACTACCCTATTCGTCTGTTACCCATCCTGCTCCTGTTGGTGATCACGGTGCAGGCACAGAGCGACCGGCCAAACATCGTGCTCATTCTTGCTGACGACCTTGGTTACGGTGATCTGAGCTGTTTCAACCGAGAGTCGAAGATCTCGACGCCACACCTTGACCGGCTGGCGCGAGCTGGAGTGCGCCTGACAGATGCCCATTCTCCGTCATCTGTCTGTACTCCAACACGGTACGGGATCCTGACCGGTCGGTACCCGTGGCGTTCACGGTTGAAGTCGGGAGTGCTGCCTCCGTTCGGGCCTCCACTGATCGAGGTGGGCCGGATGACCCTACCCGAGATGCTGCGGCAGCGCGGCTATGCGACTGCGGCGATTGGTAAGTGGCATCTCGGATGGGACTGGCCAACCCGGCAGGGTGAGAAGCCGGGAGTAACCCCGGACGGGTTGAGCAATGTCGACTATGGCAGGACGCTCGCAAACGGCCCGGTGACGCGAGGTTTCGACTACTTCTTCGGGGTCGATCTGCCAAACTTCCCCCCTTACGTCTTCATCGAGAACGATCGGACGCTGGGTGTGCCAACGGAGCCGATTCCGACCGGCAATCCGGATATCAACCGCAAGGGGCCGATGATGAAGGGCTGGAATCCGGTGACGATACTCCCACGGATCACGGAGCGGGCAGTCGATTACATCGGATCACGTGCCGGGAAGCCAGAGCCCTTCTTCCTTTACTTTCCGCTGACATCCCCACACTATCCTGTGGTGCCAACAGCCGAGTTCAGGGGTAGGAGCGGTACGGGTGACTATGGCGATTTTGTCGTGCAGTCAGACGCGACGGTCGGAGCGATCCTGGAAGCTCTGAAACGGCACGGTTTTGAGAGAGATACACTGGTGATATTTACCAGTGATAACGGACCGGAGGTGGCAAGTGAGGTCACGATCGGAGCATATGATCGGATCGAGCGATATGGCCACGCGAGCATGGAGCGCTGGCGCGGAGTGAAGCGGGACAGCCGGGAGGGTGGTCACCGGGTTCCCTTCATCGCGCGCTGGCCGGCGAAGATTCCTGCCGGTAAAGTAGCAGATGGGCTTTTCGGTCAGGTCGATCTCATGGCAACGATCGCCGGCA
>JBEGMZ010000143.1:0-4176 GCA_041182745.1 Acidobacteriota bacterium | reverse complement strand
CTGGAGTCGCGGGCTGTACGTAACCGAATAGTACAGGCAGGATATGACGCCTCGGTCAAGGCAAAACCGGCGGCCTTCTTCACACCGGAGGCAGCGAAGCGAGTCAGGATCGGCAACTTTGAGGACGATCTGGCAGGAGTGAAGGAGTGTGACTGGATCATCGAGGCGGTGATCGAGAACCTGCCGATCAAACAGCAGCTCTTTGCGCGGCTGGAGCCACACCTCAAGCCAACGGCGATCGTCAGTTCGAACACCTCGGGCATTCCGATCGCCTCGCTGATCGAGGGGCGGAGCGAGAACTTCCGACGGCGTTTTCTGGGCACCCACTTCTTCAATCCGCCGCGCTATATGCACCTGCTGGAGATGATCAGCGGGCCGGAGACCAACCCGGATGTGGTACGGTTTATCGGCGACTTCTGCGACCGCTACCTTGGCAAGGGGATTGTGACGGCGAAGGATACGCCGAACTTTATCGCTAATCGGGTCGGCACCTTTGCGATGGTCGATGCACTGCAGCAGGTGGTCGAGCGTGGCTACACGCCGGAGGAGATCGATGCGATCACCGGGCCGGTGATCGGCCGGGCAAAGAGCGGGTCTTTCCGGACGCTCGACGTCGTCGGTCTCGACACCTTCGCGCACGTCTCCAACAACCTCTACGCAGCAATTCCGGAGGACGAAAAACGCGAGAGCTTCAGGCTGCCAGAACTGATCAACCGGATGCTCGAGAAGAAGCTGCTCGGCAGCAAGACGAGGCAGGGCTTCTTCAAAAAGGTTGGGGAGGAGATACGGACGCTCGATTTTGAGACGCTCGAATACCGTGAGCGACGAAAGGCAAAGTTTGCCTCGATCGATGAAGCAAAATCGAAGGAGGACCTGGCGGAACGACTGCGGGTCATGATCTACGCCACCGACCGGGCGGGTGAGTTCCTGTGGCCGGCGACGTGCGAAGAGCTGAACTACGCTGCCAATCGGATCCCGGAGATCGCCGAGACGGTGGTCGAGGTCGATAACGCGATCAAGTGGGGCTTCGGACGTGAGATGGGCCCGTTCGAGGTCTGGGATGCGATCGGGGTCGCGAAGTCGGTTGCACGAATGAAGGAGGAGGGCCGGCCGGTGGCGGCAAAGGTCGAGCAGATGCTTGCCGCCGGCGTGACCAGCTTCTACAAGAGCGAGGATGGAGTCCGGTTCTACTACGATTTTGCGAGGGCAGCTACCAGCCGGAGGCGGTTCCGGCTGGGATGACGATCCTCAAGTCACTCAAGGATCGGACACCGGTGATCAGGAAGAACAACGGCGCCAGCCTGATCGATCTCGGTGACGGGGTGGCCTGCGTCGAGTTCCATTCAAAGATGAACGCGCTGGGTGAGGACCAGGTTGGAATGGTTCACCAGGCTCTGCGCGAAGTGGAGAAGAACTTTGTCGGGCTGGTGATCGGCAACCAGGGCGAGAACTTCTCTGCCGGGGCCAACATCATGATGCTTCTGATGGCGGCGCAGGAGGGGGACTGGGACGAGCTGTCAATGGCGGTGCGACAGTTTCAGGGGATGACGACCGGGCTGCGCTACTCACCCAAGCCGGTGGTGGTGGCGCCGCATCACCTGACGCTGGGTGGTGGATGCGAATTGACGCTCCATTCGGATCGGGCAGTAGCGGCGGCGGAGACCTGGATCGGACTGGTCGAGGCCGGTGTCGGACTGATTCCGGGCGGCGGAGGAACAAAAGAGATTGCGCTCCGCGCCGCGGAGATTGCAGAGACCGTACCCGGCGCAGACCATTTCGAGGCACTGCGGAAGCTCTTTGAGTTGCCGGCAATGGCCAAGGTCTCGACAAGTGCAGCGGAGGCGAAGCAGCTCGGCTACCTGCGGCCCTTTGACCAGATCGTCATGAACGACCGGCGGGTGATCGCCGAGGCCAAACGGGCGGTTCTCGCGCTGGCAAGCGAAGGCTACGTTGCCCCCCTTATGCGTGAGGAGATCCCGGTGCTGGGTGAACCGGCGCTGACCAGGTTCAAGACCGGAATTCACATGATGCGTCAGGCCGGTTACATCTCAGAGCATGACGCCCTGATCGGAACGAAGATCGCGGAGGTGATCTGCGGTGGCAAGATCTCACGGCCGCAGCGCGTCTCTGAACAGTACCTGCTCGAGATCGAGCGCGAGGCCTTCGTCAGCCTCTGCGGAACGAAGGCGACCCAGGAGCGGATCGCTCATATGCTGAAGACCGGAAAACCGCTCCGAAATTGACCTGCCGGGAGCGGCCCAGGATGGCCGGAAAAAGAGATGGCCGGAAGAGATTGCCGGAAGAAGAGAACGAAGACGCGAAAAAACTGAGGAGGTGACCGATGCGGGAAGCAGTAATCGTCAGGGCGTTGCGCACGGGTGGTGGCAAGGCGCCGCGTGGAACATTGAAAGACTATCGGCCAGACGACATGGCGGCCGAGGTTCTTAAGGCGTTGATTGCACGGACACCGGAGATTAATCCGGCCGAGATTGAAGATGTCGTGATCGGTTGCGCGACACCTGAGGCGCAGCAGGGGATGAATATGGCCCGGCAGATCGTCTTGCTGGCCGGATTGCCGGATACGACCTCGGCGATCACCATCAACCGGTACTGCTCATCCGGGTTGCAGGCGATCGCACAGGCGGCACAACAGATCATGAGTGGCATGGCCGAAGTGGCGATTGGTGGTGGGACGGAGTCGATGTCGATGCTACCGCTTGGTGGATACAATGTCTCGCCCAACCCGACCCTGATCGCCAATCACGCCGACACTTACCTGAACATGGGCCTGACGGCGGAGAACCTCGTCACGAGGTATGAAATCAGCCGCGAAGAGGCCGACCGGTTCGCGGTCGATTCGCACCGCAAGGCGGCGGCGGCCCAGGACGCCGGGAAGTTCAGGGAAGAGATTGTACCGCTGACGGTTGTCAATCGTGATCTTGAGACAGACGAGAAGGGGCGGGGTCGGGTTCGCACGACTGAGACCGTCTTCGCGGTTGACGAGGGAGTGCGGCGCGACACCACAATGGAAGGGCTGGCAAAGCTCCGTCCGGCCTTCAAACTGGGTGGGGCGGTAACTGCCGGCAACTCTTCGCAGATGACCGATGGCGCAGCAGCGGCGCTCGTCATGTCGCGTGAACGGGCGGAAGCGCTCGGCCTGAAACCGATGGCCCGATTCATCGCCTATGCGACCGGCGGAGTTGCCCCGGAAGTGATGGGGATCGGCCCGGTCGTCGCTATTCCAAAGGCGCTCAAACTGGCCGGTCTGAAGATCGAGGATATCGACCTGTTCGAGTTGAACGAGGCCTTTGCCGCCCAGGCGCTCTCGGTAATCAAGGTTCTCGGTCTCGACCCGGCAAGGATTAATGTCAACGGCGGCGCTCTCGCCCTGGGCCACCCGCTCGGCTGCACTGGCGCGAAGCTGACGGCGACGCTGCTCCACGAAATGCCGCGCCGTAAGGCGCGCTATGGCATGGTCACGATGTGCATTGGCGGTGGAATGGGCGCCGCCGGCATCTTCGAAAATCTGATCTGACACACGGAAAGGAACTTCCAATGGAGAAAGAGATAATCAAAGGTGGTGGTTTTCTGCTGCAGGAGAGTATTCCGGCACAGATCTTCTCGCCAGAAGACTTCACCGACGAGCAGGTGATGATTGCCCAGACAACGACTGAGTTCATGGATCAGGAGGTGATTCCAAACCACGAGCGGCTGGAACAGAAAGACTATGAGCTGCAGCGGGAGCTGATCCGGAAGGGGGCCGACCTTGGACTGATCAACGCCGTGATTCCAGAGGAGTATGGGGGCCTCGCACTCGATCACGTCTCGCAGATGCTGATTGCCGAGTTTGTATCAGGCCAGGCGTCTTTCGCGACCGGTTTTGGTGCCACAAGCAGCATCGGCCTGCTGCCGATCGTCTTTTTTGGGACCCCTGAACAGAAGGCAAAGTATCTGCCCAAGATCGGCTCCGGCGAATGGATCAGCGCCTACTGCCTGAGTGAATCCTCATCGGGCTCGGATGCGCTCAACGCAAAGATGACGGCCCGGCTGAGCGAGGACGGTCAGCACTGGATTCTCAATGGCGAGAAGATGTGGATCACCAACGGCGGGTTTGCCGATGTCTTCATTGTCTTTGCCAAGGTCGATGGTGAACACTTCACCCTGTCTCTTATACAC
>JBEGMZ010000142.1:0-2643 GCA_041182745.1 Acidobacteriota bacterium | reverse complement strand
TCTCGAAGGCGACCGGAACCCCGCCCCGCGGCAGGGCAAGGACGACCAGATCATCAAGTCCGCGATATGCCGCCAGTCTTTTCGCCAGCTTCCGGCCGGCTTCCATCCGGTTCTGAAAATGCGACAAGGCCCTGTCCTCTCTATGATCTTCAAACCGTCTATGCTCTTCAAACCGCCCGGTGACCACTCGGGTGGATCGATTCAAAATTTGTCACGTTCCAGGATTGACCGCTGTTGCAAGGGTCAGGTCGATCGGGGTAAGAGGTCAGAACCGACCCATTCGGCCTGACGCGGCAGGCCAGATTGCAACCCGGCGGGAGGTCCCGAACACTCCGGGGTCATAATACAGGGAGAACTGAAAGATGAACAGAAGTATCGAAGCAGTTGGTCGTCGCGGAAAGGTAGCGCTGAGAGTGGCGCTGATCGTCCTGGTGGCTGCCTTTGGCGGCCTTGCACTGCTGGGGATGTGGCCGATCCCGGCTGACCTGCCGGTGGCGGGAGCCAGCATCGGGAGTCCGGGTGGCGGCGGGCTGCGCCGCGCCTTTCCAGCGATGAACGAACGGGCCGCCAACCCGCCAAGCCCGCAGAAGGTTGAGCTGGGACGACTGCTCTTCTTCGATCCGGTCGTCTCAGGCGACAACACCCAATCGTGCGCGACGTGCCATCATCCGGACCTTGGATTCAGCGATGGGCGGATTCTTTCGATGGGTGCGGGTGGAAAGGGAACCGGACCAGAGCGAAGCGGTGGCAGTGTGACGCGACGCAACTCCCCGACGCTCTGGAACGCGGGCTACAACTTCAAGCTCTTCTGGGATGGGCGGGCCGATGACCTTGAAGACCAGGCCCGCGGTCCAATCACCTCGGCAGTCGAGATGAACCAGGATGCCACCGAGCTGGTACGCGAACTGAAGGCGATTCCTGAATATGTTCGGCTCTTCGATGCGGCCTTCGCGGGAGAGAACGGTTCAGCGATAACATTTGATAATGTTACCAACGCGATCGGGATCTTTGAGCGAACCCTCGTCAGCCGGCAGTCCCCATTCGACCGTTATGCCGCCGGTGAGGCCACCGCCCTGACGGCGGCCCAGCGACGCGGCTTGACGCTCTTCCGCTCGTTGAAGACTCGCTGCTTCGAATGCCACGGATTTCCAACCTTTGCCAATCCCGACTTCAAGGTGATCGGAGTGCCCCCCTTACCGGGACAGGCGGAGGATGCCGGGCGCGGCGAGGTTGCCGGCGGCGAGCCCTACCGCCACGCCTTCAAGGTGCCAACGCTGCGCAATGTCGCCCTGACCGCCCCCTACATGCACAATGGCCGGCTGCAGACGCTGGAAGAGGTGATTAGCTTCTATGCCGGCGGCGGAGGCAAGGGCACGGGACTCGACCTGCCCAACCTCGACGACAAGATTCGTCAGTTTACGCTCTCACCGGCAGAGCAGGCGGATCTGATCAGCTTCCTGCACGCGCTGACAGATGAATCGGCAAAGCCGGAGATACCGTCAGGCGTCCCCTCCGGACTGCCGGTTATACCGCACCTTGCTCCGACGGCGAAGGGAACGATGGTCGCCGCTCCAGCAGCCGCGGCAAACAGGGCCAAACCCACAGCACCACGGGAACCTATGACATGGAGGGTCAAGTCAGGGAGATCGATCCAGGCGGTGCTCGATCAGACGGTGCCGGGTGACACGATCGAGGTCGAGCCGGGTGTCTATCGTGAGTCGCTCCTTGTCGACATCGACCGCATCACCCTGCGTGGACTGAAGATCGATGGGCGCCGGGCGGTGCTCGATGGCGGTAACGAGCTGACCGATGCCGTAATCACCTCAAGCCATGATTTCACGATCGAAGGCTTCGGGCTCAAGGACTATGTCAACAACGGCATCACTGTTCACGGTGGACGTAATTCGGTCTTCCGGGACCTTGAGGTTGTCAATACCGGCCTCTATGGTCTCTACCCGGTTGAGTGTGATGGCGTCCTGATCGAGGACTGCACCGTCAGCGCCATCCGTGACGCCGGCATCTATGTCGGCCAGTCCCGCAACATCATCGTCCGGCGCAACCATACCCATCACAACGTCACCGGCATCGAGATCGAGAACTCGGTCAACGCGCTGGTCGAAAAGAACGACGTCCACGACAACACCGGCGGCATCCTTGTCTTCCTTCTGCCAAACAATCCCTCCAAGGTCGGGACCGACACCCGGGTCATCGGCAATCGGATTGCCAACAACAACCACCCAAACTTTGGTGATCCGACGGCGATCGTCGGGCGGGTCATCCCCGGAACCGGCATGCTGATTATGGCCGCCGACCGAACCGAGGTGACCGGCAACGAGATTACCGGCAATGACACCTTCGGCATCGGAGTCGTCGGACTGGCGATCGCCTTCCCGAAGGGGCGTCAGTTCGATGTCGGGGCCATCCCGGAGGGTAACCGGATCTACGGTAACAGCATGTCGGGTAATGGCCGCAAGCCGGGAGGTCTGGCGAAAGAGATCGGGCTCTCCGACTGTGATCTCTTCTGGGATGGCAGCGGATGGGACAACTCCTGGCAGCAGCCCGGGGCAAGGAGCTTTCCCCTCGCCCTTCCCGGTGACGGCTGGCCAAACCTGCTGCGGAGATCCTACTCGATCGCCTACTCCT
>JBEGMZ010000141.1:0-2807 GCA_041182745.1 Acidobacteriota bacterium | reverse complement strand
CGATGATAGACCTCACCGAGCATAAAGATCACCTCATCCATCCGGGCAAAACCAGGATTGGTGTCGACTATCTCGAGAAGCCGGCTCTCAACCGCCTTGTTGATGCGCTCCCAGCCGGCCTTGTCATTCTTCTCTGGCTTCCGCTTGTGATAGTAGAACTTCGCGACATCAAGGTTGCGGTACGACTGTTTCTCAAGCTCGAGATCACGCGGCGCCGAAATCGGACCGCGGGCAGGCCCCTGCGGCCGGACGGCCGCCCCGATCGGAAGCGCTAAGACAAGGATCAGAAACAGAATCCTGCCCTGATCGATCAGACTGCTGCATCCTGAAGTAGACATAACTATTCTCCAACATACCGGCTAAGGATCGCCGCGAGCTTCTGCTTTGTCGCGTCTGGAATCAGGTCCCGATTGGTCAGGATCGCGTTGCGGAGCGACGAACCGCATTTGCACTCCCGGGGGAGTCCCTGCAACCGGCGTACCGTATGCCTCACAATCTGCTGGGCATTGATGGCATTCTGATGAAGCACCGCGAGGATCATCTCGACCGTCACCGCGCTGTGATCCGGATGCCAGCAGTCGTAATCGGTGACAAGAGCCATCGTCGCGTAGCATATCTCCGCCTCGCGTGCCAGCTTGGCCTCCTGCAGATTGGTCATCCCGATCACATCCATCCCCCACTGTCGGTAGAGCTTCGACTCGGCGAGCGTTGAAAAGGCCGGCCCTTCCATGCAGAGGTAGGTGCCACCGCGGTGCATTTTGACCCCAACCTCCTCTCCTGAGATGGCCATCTGCTCTCCGAGAATTGCACAGACCGGATGATCAAACGTGATATGCGCCACCACCCCCTCGCCAAAAAAGGTGGAGACTCGCCCGCGCGTCCGGTCAAAGAACTGATCCGGTATGACGATGTCGGTCGGGGCATACTGCTCCTGGAGCGAGCCGACGGCGGAGGCCGAGAGGATTCGCTCGACCCCCAGCATCTTCATCGCATAGATGTTAGCGCGGAACGGAAGCTCCGAGGGAGTGATCCGATGACCGCGACCATGGCGTGCCAGGAAGGCCACTCTCACCCCCTCAAGGGTACCCAGCACGAGGTTGTCCGATGGCCGGCCAAATGGCGTCTCGACCGTTATTTCGCGAACATCGCTCAGCCCCTCGACCTGGTAGAGGCCACTTCCACCGATAATCCCAATCTCTGCTTTTTCCTGATTTGTCATTATTCTCCCTGCACCAGGTTGAATGTCGATTCACCTTTGTGTCGCCACACCAGTGAACACGTCCGATCATCCACCACTGGCATTGAACCTGCTAGCGTTTCACAGGATTGTCTCCCCGCATCGGTCCGGAATTTCCTCCGCCCGGACGCCGTTTCGAGGAGTTTGGGTTGAACCCGGCAACCTGAACGGTGAAATCCGGCGGGCTTATTGTCTCGTACTTAAGAGTGGCATCCTCGATCGCCCGCTTGACCTTTTCGTCAACCAATCGCCGCTCGAAAGTGTCGGCCTCCTGGGTGAGGACAAAGATGTGGCGGACGCGAACCTCGTCCCCGGCTGAACTGGCTCCGTCCGGGGTCGGGGGTGCCGGGGTTGCCGAACTGTTCACCGCCGGCTTCAACGGACGCCGGCCATCGACCCGGATGATGTGAAACCCAAAGCGGGTTCTGATGAGTTCGCTGGAGACCTCTCCATTCGACAGTGCAAAGGCGACCTTCTCAAAATCCGGATCCATCATCCCCTTTTGCACCCAGCTGAGATCGCCTCCACTGCCGCGAGTACCGTCATCGTTGTTCTCATCGGCAATCTTTTCGAACGACTCCCCACTCTTAACCCGATCGAGGAGAGACTGGGCGCGGGTCCGGAGCTTATCGATGTCTGCGCTCGGATTGGCGGCGATATACTTCGCCTTCTCCTCCGGGCTGATCTTGTTCCGCTCAGAGAGCAGGTTGGCATAGAGGTCGGCCAGGAGATTGGCGCGTCGGAATTTGAGTTTGGCGCTGACGAGCGGATCCTTGAGCAGACCGGCATCACGTCCCTTCGCCCCGCGGATCCGCGACTCAGCCCAGAGAAGACCTGTCTGCTGCTTCTCCTCCTCGGTCGCCTTGTTCTCGGTGTCGCCGGAGATGACCGGATAGGCTTTCTCGAACTCCGCCCTGTTCTCCTGAACGTACTTCACCAGTTCATCATAGCTGATATTGAAGTCGAGGTTTCGTTTGCTGAACTCGGTAGCGAGGAGTCGCTCCTCATCAATCGCGACACGGCTTTTGAACTCATCCGACTTGTGGAGTCCTTCATCTTCAGCCGCCTGGGCGAGAAGGCAGGCCTTCCTGAACTGCTCAATCAGTTCCTTGCGGGCCTGTTGATTCTGGGCGAGCACTCTCTTCTGCTGATCGGGCAGGTCATCAACAACTGTCTTCAGTTCTTCAACACCTATCGAGGCATAATCACTCTTGAACAGAGAACAGCCTGGCAGAATGAGCAGGCTAAGTCCGAGCAGGACGGTTAAACTAACAGATCGGTTGAACTTCAAGACTATCTCCTTGGAATGGGACACGCCTTGGTCGCGTGTTCTGACACTTGAGATTTTAAGGTCGCAGTGAGTTCGGGTCACCCCTCACCGCGGGCGGGAGGCTGTGCAAGCTCAAGAAGCACGCCACCGGTGGAAGCCGGATGAACAAATCCGATCATCGCCCCCCCGGCGCCGCGGCGAGGGACCTCATCAACCAGCCTGATCCCAGCGCTGCGCAGACGGGTGAGAGTAGCGGATATGTCGGAGACTTCAATGCAGAGATGGTGGATCCCCGGACCG
>JBEGMZ010000140.1:0-4320 GCA_041182745.1 Acidobacteriota bacterium | reverse complement strand
GTGGATCGCCGGCCGACGTGGCCGACCTGGTATGGGGAATCGAATCGGCCGAGCTGGCCTACGGAGTGCTTGCCCGTTATGTCGATCACGCCCAGATCTCGGGAATGGTGATTGCGCTGCTGGCGAGCGCTCTCGGGGAGGAGAGGCTCAAACCGCTGACCCAGAGTGAATATTGGCAGGCCTATATGGTGGGACGGCGCTCACTGGTGGAGGTGAAGGACGAGGTTGACCAGTTGACCCGGATGATCGAGCGAATGCGCGGTCGAGATTCCTGAGGGTGCAGAGAGTGCCAATGCCACCATCTGAAAATATAATTCCCGAGAGGCTCTGCTTTGAATTGACGGCTGGTGACGAAAGACTCCGGCTTGACGAGTTTGTCTGCCGCGAGCTGCCCCGTATCAGCCAGACCCGGGTTCGGCGGTTGATCGCAGAGGGAGACGTTCTGGTCAACAATCAGCCATCGCTGAAGGGCTGCAAGTTGAAGACTGGTGACCTCGTAACCGTGCGAGTCTATGCCGCTGACAAGTCTTCCGCAACTCCGGAACCGATTGAACTGAGTATTCTGTATGAGGATCCGGAATTGATCGTCGTCGACAAGCCCCCAGGCCTGCTCGTCCACCCGAACCATATCGAGAAGTCAGGAACACTGACCAATGGGCTGGCCTGGCACTTCTGGAAGAGTGAGGGACAGGCGATCCGGCCCGGACTCGTTCACCGGCTCGACCGGCAGACCTCGGGAGTGATCGTCGTTGCCAAGACGGCGCGGGCTCATCGAACCCTCTCCAAACACTTTCGCGAACGTTGGGTCAGGAAGCTCTATCTGGCACTGGTCAGCGGGGTGGTGGCGGAGGAGAGAGGGGAGATTGATGCTCCGATCGGCTCCAATCCAACCACCTGGCCCAAATGGCAGGTGATGGAGGACGGACGGGCGGCAAGGACGCTCTACCGGGTTCGCCGGCGCTATGCGGGCCATACCCTGCTCGAACTTGAGCCCTTGACCGGGCGCACCCACCAGCTCCGAATCCACTGCACCCTGATTGGTCATCCCATTGTTGGAGACACGGTCTATGCCGCCGTCGCCGACGAGCTGACCGCAAGTCAGCGAATCAAGTTTCAGCTCTTGCACGCCTGGCGACTCAGCTTCCGTCATCCGGCAACCAACCAGGAGATCAGCTGTGAAGCGCCGCTGCCTGCGGCGATGCAGCGAGTCCTCGACCGGCTGGACGAAAAGGAGGCTGATGGCATCGGCTGATGTGATCATTGTTGGCGGCGGACCGGCCGGAATGAGTGCCCTGCTCTGGTGCCACTCCCTGCACCTTCGCGGAATACTCCTCGAAGGCTCCCCGGAACCAGGTGGACAGATGCTCCAGATGTTCCACCGCATTCCCGACTACCCGGGACTTCCCGGAATGACCGGAGTGGAGATGCGTGACCGCTTTGTTGATCAGTTGAGGGAGCTTGGGCTTGACTGGCGAACAGGTCACAGAGTTGAGAGGATCGATCCGGTCGACCGAAGTGTGGTCTGCGCTGGAGAGGAGTTACGTTCGTCAGCACTGGTCATCGCCACCGGCGCGCGAAAGCGAACCCTTGACATCCCCGGAGCCGATCGGCTTGCGCTGCGAGGCGTGAGTTTCTCCGCCACCCGTGATCACTCCCTCTACGCTGGCCGGCCGGTCTGTGTCGTTGGCGGCGGCGACTCCGCGATCGAGAACTGTCTCATCCTTGCGCGCATCTGCCCGGAGGTGACCCTCATCCACCGCTCCGACCGGTTCCGTGCCCGCCAGGCCTGGCTCGACGAAGCACTGGCCACCGAGAATATTCACCTGTTACCGCAGACCGAAGTGATCAGCATTGAAGGTGGAGAGAGCGTGACTGGCGTTCTGGTGCGATCTATCCATGGGGGCTCCATCCGCCGGCTTGAGACCAACGCCGTCTTCATCAAGATTGGTATTGCACCAAACAGTGAAATACTGGACGGGCTGCTTGAACTCGATTCGGGTGGATATGTCACGGTCGACCAACGCCAGCGCACCTCACTCGATCTGGTCTATGCCATCGGCGATGTGACCAACCCAGTCTGCCTGAGCGTTGCCACGGCGGTTGGCCAGGGAGCCAATGCTGTCAAGGATATCAAATCGAGACTTGAGCGCGGAGACTAATCGCCCGGGGCAATCGGACATCATCACGGGTCAGGAGGATCAGGAGGACCTTCCAATTACTGATCAAACCTTCGGGTGCGAAGAAGAAAGATTGAAGCCGGAGAGCGACCTTCGTAGCTTCGTGTGATGCAAACTATATACCGTTCGGTCTCGTCAGAGAGATCGCACCCGAAGCCCCCCGACGACGAAGTTAGCTGGCAGGAAAATGCGATCGCCCTGACTGATCGACGGTAACTCAGTTGGTCGGTCGATCCGGCACTGGCATCGATGCGTGAAACTCTTCGTGGAAGCGGAAGTAGTAGCTGTCGAGAAGCGACTCAATCCGCGTGGCCTCAGGCGCACTCACGACCACCCCGGCGTGATGACGCTTTGCCATTCGCCAGACAATCTCCCCATCATTGTAGCCGGAAAGATCGGGCCATTCCTGGCGCGCCAGAGTGATGATGATCCCGGAGCAGAGCTCGCGAGTCGGAGTGGGCTCGTACTCATCCTCACGATCAGCCAACTCAACTTTCGCCCACTCGGCCCATAGATTGACGCCGGTCGCGGCCTCGATCATCTCTGGGATGTGGGCACCGGCAACGCGGGCCGCGATCTCCAAAAAGTAGAACTCGCCATCAGCCTGTCCGAGGATGAACTCGGCGTGGGTCACTCCGTCAACCAGCCCGAGGGCCTTGATGACTTCCTTGTTGATCCGGCGCAACCGCTTTGCCTCATCTGACTTTCGTCGCAGCGTCCGACTAGTGAAGATTCCACCTTCATGCGAAACATTCATCGGGGGTACTCCATAACGGCTGGCGACCGCGAAGAGCACCCTTTTGTCGGAGACAACCGAGTCGACGTGAAAGACCTCACCTGGAATAAACTGCTCAAGCAGGTGGTGGGACTGCCCATCCCCAAGCCGGTCGAGAAGCGGCCAGATCTCGTCAGCCTGACGGATCTTCCGGATGCCGATGGCCGAAGCCGAAGAGCGGGGCTTCAGTACCCACGGACCGGGGACGCGGGCAAGGTATGAGCGAATCGCGTCATAGTTGAAGAGCGGTGAGAACTCCGGCATGCGGATGCCGCGCGATTGGGCCCGCATCCTCATCGCCAGCTTGTCACGAAAATGGCGCGTGGTGGTCTCTCCCATCCCAGGCAGCCGCAGATGCTCGCGCAGCGTCGCCGCCATCTCAAGGTCGAACTCATCGAGCGCGACGAGCCGGGAGATCGGGTTAGCGCGGGCGAGGTAGCTCACCGCGTTGATCATGTGATCGCGAACGGTCAGTGTCGGCATTACAAAGAACTCGTCGATACAGTCCCGCGGCCAGTCAGCGTGCCGCAGCTCCTCGCAGGTCATGAAGATAACGTGCCAGCCCTGCCGTTTCACCTCGCGGATAAACTCCTGCCCCTTCTCATAACTCGACAGACAGAGGATAGTTCCTGCGCTCGCGTGGCTCATCAATCCACCTCCTCACCCTTCAACCGGTCGCATATCTCTCAGGAATGGTAGTGATTCTCGATACTGATCGAGCTCAGCCTTGTTGAGGTTCACGGTGAACGCCGACTCACCACTACCGGCATCGGTCATCACCTCACCGTGCTGATCGACAATCAGGCTTCGTCCGGTATACTCAAGATACGGGTCGGTTCCGCACCGGTTGACGCCAATCACATAGGCCTGATTCTCGATCGCCCGTGCCTGCAGCAGTTTCATCCAGTGCGAGACACGGCGCTGCGGCCAGCTTGCGATCACGGTGAAGAGGTTGGCCCCACGCGCGGCCGCCATCCGGAAGATCTCGGGGAACCGCAAGTCGTAGCAGATGAATGATGCGACCGTGAATCCTCCCCACTCGTAAAGGACAATCTTCTCACCTGCAGCGTAGCTATCAAGCTCCCCGCCGGGGGTAAAGGGGAAGATCTTCTGGTAACTCGCGACCTCATCGCCGGTCGGATTGTAGACGACGCTCTGATTGGTCGGCCGACCATCCGCCCGCCGCCGTACCAACCCCGCCTGAAGCCAGATTCCGTGACGTCTGGCCAGCTCACTCAGAAATGACTGGGTTTCACGCGTCTCAGTGTCGTCGATCGCGGCGGCATTCATACTAAAACCGGTCGCGAACATCTCCGGCAGAACGAAGAGAGTGCCCGGCTCGGGCGCTGCTGCGGCAATCATTCCGGC
>JBEGMZ010000139.1:0-4783 GCA_041182745.1 Acidobacteriota bacterium | reverse complement strand
CTCAAAAAGATCCTGCACCCGGTCGGTTACGAACGTCACATCAGCCACATCGTTCTCATCGACCGGAGTGTCGTATGTCACCCATACCACTTCGGCACCCTCAAGCGCCGCCTTCCGATCGGTGGTGAAGGTGAGCGAATTACCTGCGAGTCCAGCCGCAGTCAGTTCGGCGAGGCCCGGCTCAAAAAGGGGTGGAACCCCCTGCGCCAACCCGGCGACGGTCTCTGCGCTCTCATCAAATCCGACGACCTGGTGCCCACGTGAGGCCAGACAGGCCGCGGTTACAGATCCAAGATGCCACAACCCAACAACACACACCCGCATCCTTCAACCCCTCACCTCAAAGACCCACCTGTTTTCAAGAAGCCATCGGATCGTCGCCTTGACCCCCTGCTCGATCGTGAGCTTTGGCTCCCACCCCAGTGAGTTGACTCTCGCGGTGTCGAGAAATATGAACGGATTGTCACCCGTCCATCCTCGCTCGCCTCCCGTCGTCTCGACCTTTGGCGCCACCCCCATCTCTTCGCATATCCAGCCAACCGAATCGAGCACCTCGCAATACTCACGCGTTCCAAGATTGAATATGCCAACCTGGTGCGGCGCCCTCAGCGCAGCCTGCATCTCCACCACCCGCACCATCGCATCAAGGCAGTCCTGCACATACAGATAGGACTTGCGCTGCCGCCCATTGCCAAGTACCCGCAAGTGTTCAGGGGTTGCCAGTAGCTGTTGGCAGAAATCGAAGACGTGGCCGTGCGTGTACCGCTCTCCAAGGATCGACACAAACCGGAAGATGTACCCCTCGAATCCGTACCCCTCACAGTAGGCCTGGAGCAGCGCCTCACCTGCGACCTTGGACGCACCGTAGAGGGAGGTCTGGACGGGAAAGGGAGCATTCTCCGGAGTCGGAATGACGGTCGACTCACCGTAGACCGACCCCGTCGAGGAGAAAGCGACCCTCCTGACCCCGTTCTTCCGCATCGCCTCGAGAACATTGAAGGTCGCAACCGTGTTCTGTTGCAGGTCACGCTCGGGATGGTTGAGCCCGAAGCGGACGTCAGCGTTGGCCGCCAGATGGAAGACCAGATCGACCCCTCTCATCGCCTCATCCAGCCCACCCGGATCGAGCGTGTCTCCACGGACGCACCGGAATCCGGGATGACTGAGCGCCGTGGCGAGAAACTTCTCCTGACCGGTCGAAAAATTGTCGAAGCCGATCACCTCATTTCCAAGCCCGAGCAGACGGTCAACCAGTGAGCTGCCGATAAATCCGGCCGCGCCGGTGACAAGTATTCGCAATGGGCGGTCAGACAGTGAAACCATTTGCTACTCCTTATCCCCCCTGGTCAGGCTGGCACAGCACGACTGCCCTGTGAACCTCCGTCCAGAGCTTACGGCTCAGCGCGATCAAATCTCAGGCTCTGCTCCGGGCTTATCTCCTGATATTGCCTACCGATCGGGGCCTGATAACATTTGTGGCCATCTTTTGTAGCCATCTTTGCTCTTTTGTAGCCATCTTTTGTGGCCATCTTCGCTCCATAAGCGTAGGGCGGTGCCGGGGCCGAACATTTCAATCCGCTATTTGAGCCCAAATGCCCTTCCCCACGCAAGAGACCTCTCAGAAAAAACCGATCCGGCCATTAAATTCACCAGCCCCGACCATCCACTCCTTCAACCTGATCGAAAATTTGCGAGTTGAACGGTGGTTCAGTGGATCAATACCCAGCTTTGGAATATCATTATGGTGGCTGAATGAGCGTTCATTCAGTCTCCTTCTTGGAAGAGTCAAGATCTATCTGGCGTACGGAATGGGTACGGAATGGGCATGGATTCGGCAGAGGATACTTTAAGGCGGGAGCGGAGAGAGACGATACTGCGAGCCGCGGCGAAGGTCTTCGCGCAGTTTGGTTACTTCAAGGCAAAGGTGGCGGACGTGGCGCGGGCAGCTGGGGTGGCGGACGGGACAGTCTATCTCTACTTCCGGAACAAAGACGACCTTTTGACTTCAATCTTCAACTGGGCGATGGAGGAGTTCGTGACGCGGGCGCGGCAGGAGCTGCCAGCGATCGCGGATCCACGGGAGAGGTTGCGTCGATTCGCGCAGCTCCATTTCGGGTTGATTGAGAGAGAACGGGATCTGGCGATCGTCTTCCAGGTGGAGTTGCGCCATTCGACAAAGTTTATGGAACGATTTTCGACGAGCTATCTGGCCGATTACCTGCAGATCCTGCGGGAAGCGATCGAGGCGGGACAACGGGAGGGTATCTTCCGAAAGCACCTCAACTCGAAGGTGGTAGCGAAGTTTCTGTTTGGAGTGCTGGACGGGATGGCGACGAACTGGGTTTTAAGTCGAAAGAACAACAGTCTGAGTTCGATGGTCGATCCGGTGCTGGATCTTTTCCTGAACGGAGTGGGTGAAGGACATGCATAAGAACAACTCGACAAGGGCTGGAGTGGAGACGCTGGTCGATCTCTTTCGGCAGGCGATGAGGCGGGTCAAGGAAGATCAGCTTCGCTACAAGAGAGAAGGCCGGTGGGTAGCTGTCTCGACACGTGAGATTGACGAGCAGGTGCGGCACGTGGCGATGGGTCTTGACTCGATCGGGGTGGGGCCGGAGAGCAAAGTCGGGCTGTTGTCAGAGAACCGGGTTGAATGGATATATGCGGATCTGGCGACGGTCAATCTGGGGGCGGCGGATGTGCCAATCTATCCGACCCACGCACCGAAGCAGGTGAGTTACATCCTGAACGACGCCGGGGTCGAGGTACTGTTCATTTCGACGGCGGCGCAGTATGAGCGGATACGCGGGGTGCTGGCGGAGTGTCCGCGGGTGCGGACACTGATCTCCTTCGATCGGCTGACGGAGGTTGATGCCGGATTGAAGGTCTGGAGTCTGGACGAGTTTATCGCCATGGGGCGACAGGCTGACGAGGCGGATCCTTTACGCTATGAAGGATTGCGCGGACGGGTGACGCCGGAGACAGTAGCCACCCTGATCTACACTTCGGGAACGACAGGTGATCCGAAGGGAGTGATACTGACGCACCGGAACCTGGCGATCAACGCCCAGGAGAACTGTCGGCTGGCAGAGGTGGCAGAGAACGAGGTGACCTTCAGTTTTCTTCCCTTCTCGCACATCTTTGAGCGGAATGTGATCTATATCAATCTGCACGCCGGGGCCTCAATGCACCTCGCGACGTCGGTCGAGACGGTCGGGACAGAGTTGATCGAGGTTCGGCCAGGCTTTATGACAAGCGTGCCGCGGCTGTACGAGAAGATCTATGCCCGGGCGATGGAGAAGGCGGATCTGGGAGGCCCGTTGCTGGCCAGGATCGCAGGCTGGTCGATGGGGGTGGCGCGCGAGGTCGCGTGGAGGCTCGATCGCGGGGAGCCGGTTGGAACAGGGTTGCGGTTGAAGCATCTGCTGGCCGACCGGCTGGTACTCTCAAAGTGGCGGGAGGCAATGGGTGGGCGCATCCGGGCGATGGTTTCAGGCGGTGCGGCGCTGGCACCCGACCTGGCGGCGGTCTTTCACGGCGCAGGACTGCCGATCTACCAGGGCTATGGACTGACCGAGACCTCGCCAACGATCTCGACCAACTTTATGGGGAGCAACCGGATCGGCTCGGTTGGTCGGGCGATCGCGAACGTCGAGGTGCAGATTGCTGCCGATGGTGAAATTCTGTGCAGCGGGCCAAATGTGATGGTGGGCTACTACAACAAACCTCAGGAGACGACGGAGGTTATGACGACCGATCCGAGTGGCCGGGTCTGGTTTCACACCGGCGATATCGGCCATCTGGACAAGGACGGGTTCCTCTTTATAACTGACCGAAAGAAGGATCTGCTCAAGACGAGCGGAGGAAAGTATATCGCGCCGCAACCGATCGAGAACGCGATCAAGGGAAGCCGTTATGTGAGCCAGGTGGTGGTCATCGGAGATGCGAGAAAGTTCCCGGCGGCGATCGTGATCCCGAACTTCGAGGCCCTGAAAACAAAACTGGCGGAGCTTGGAGTGACCGCGACTGGACCGGCGGAGCTGACACGGGATCCGCGCATCATCGCCTTCATCGAGCAGGAGGTGGCGGATCATACGACCGACTTCAGCCAGTACGAGCGGGTGAAGGCAGTTCTGCTGCTCGACCGCGATCTGACGGTTGAGGGTGGGGACCTGACCCCGACGCTCAAGGTACGACGTAAGAATGTCAATGCCCGGTTGAGGGAAGAGATCGACCGGCTCTATGCGACAAGAGAAGGAGCTGGACGTGAAGAGGCCTGAGGATGGAGCGGAATTGCCGCTCGAGTTGAAGCTGATCGCCGTGCGGCGACAGAGTCCCGAGGTCTGGAGTCTGCGCATGGAACCGGCTGGCGGGAAGCGATTTCCGTTCACAGCCGGGCAGGTCGCGGTGCTGGAGATCGAGGGAGCAGGCAGCGGTTACCTCGCCTTCGCCGGAGCACCGGAGGACGAAGGGTACGAGTTTCTGGTCAGACGGAACGGGTCAACGGGTTTCAATCGGGCGCTCTTCACCCTGGTTGAGGAGGGTTCGTCCAGCCCGGTGGTGCTTCGACAGGTGGTCGGTCATGGGTTTTCGACCGACGATCTGACCGGACACGACCTGGTATTGGTGGCGATGGGGACTGGCCTGGCGCCACTTCGCTCGGCGCTCCGTCACGTTCTGCATCGGCGGATGGAGTATGGCCGGCTGGTAGTACTCTATGGAGCGCGCAGTGTGGACGATTTCTGCTACCAGGAAGAGATGGCGACCGAGTGGGCGGTGGCCG
>JBEGMZ010000138.1:0-2718 GCA_041182745.1 Acidobacteriota bacterium | reverse complement strand
CCGGAAGCCCTCGCCCTCCTCACCAACCGTACCTCGACCGCCGGCGACCCCATGGTCTGGGTCTGCCACAATTTCCAGTGTGAACTGCCGGTCACGACCGCTGAGTCTCTCGAAAAGCTCCTCTAGAGCGCACAACCCGCCCGCCTCCCTCATCCGGCGGCCTCAGCAACCCGTCCGGAGACGATTTGCCATTCGACAACTCGAAGCAGGGTGGGTATAATTTGCAATCTTGCATTATTACGGAACTGTCAAGAGACCCCCGGGAGAGCCGTCATTGTCTCTTCCTGGTCAAGGAGCTTCAGCGCGTGAAAAGAATTCTCAGGTTTCCATTCGTCAAACCATTCCTCCTGACGGCGATCCTGCTGTCCGTGCCCTTCCTTCTCGGCAGGCAGCCGGCGACGCAGGCCCAGCAAGTGTTGACCGATGACGTGACAATCATTCCGTTGCGGGTTCCATTCAACGTCATCGGAACCTATATTCGTGGAGCGAGCAGTGACGGACGGCGACTCGTTCTTGAGTCGATCAATGACTACAATGGGCGGAATGTCGACAGCAACACCGAAATATGGATCTACGATGTCGATGCGCAGCAGATGGTTATGATCACCGACACCGCCGATATCCAGGAGCGGACGACCAACGCCGACGGAACGACGACCATCAAGACGCTCCTCAAGGTGAACAATCTGGTTCCGGCCATCAGCGGAGATGGAACCCGCGTGGTCTTTATGTCAAATGCCGCGCTTGGGGGGACGACCAACGCCGAAGGGAACTTCGAGATCTACGTCGCCGATCTTCCGCGGGGATCGACCACGCCAACATTCAAGCGGATAACCGATACCGGCCCCAACTTCACCGACGAGACGGTGAAGGAGTTCGCCAGCAACTATGCGCCAACGATCAGCGATGATGGTCGGACGGTCGCCTTTCTTTCAACCCGCAACCTCTTCCGACCGATCGACGGTGGCCCGGCCGGATTCGCAGCACTCAAAGAGGGGGCCGGCGGTTCCAACCCGGACGGCAACGCCGAGATCTTCATCTACCGTGAGTCGACCCGCCAGTACACCCAGGTGACGGCAACGCGTGATGTCGACGCGACCGTCAACTTTGTGTTGCGGGGATTCAACAGCTCACCATACCTGAGCGGGAATGGTCAGGTTCTTACCTTCCTTTCCGGCTTCAACTTTCCCGGGGCCACCGCCAACGCCAACTCCGATTTTAACGGGGAGATCTTTATCCACAAGGTTGGAGACCAGGCCAACACCGTCACCCAGGTGACCCGAACCGATGGCCGGTCAGTGATTCCGTTCAATGGCCCGATGAATGTCGTTGGTGCCAGTACCCACCCGATCAGCTTTGATGGAACGAAGCTGGTCTTCGAGTCGGCTGGTGACTTTGTCGGGAAGAATGCCGACCGGACACGAGAGGTCTATCTGGCTGATCTGAGCGGGCCAGCTCCGGTCTTTCAGCAACTGACCAATCAGACGTCCGTCGATCTTGCGAAGACCGACTTCGCCTTCTTTCCGAGCATCAATTCCGTCGGCACCCATGTGATCTTCTCAACGACCCTGAACCTTACTCCGGCGACCACCAGCAGCGTGACGTCTGACAACGCCGACGGCAGCCGTGAGCTCTTCCGCTATCATATTCCGACCGCGAAATTTCTTCAGATGACCTTCACCCCGCTCTCGGACCTGGTGGCGGACCAGCGTGATAACCGGACCAATCCCTTTATTAATGACGCTGGTGATCGGGCATCCTTCAGCTTTGAGTCGAAGTCGTTTCTGCCCCAGGGAGGAACAATCTCCGACCTTTTCCAGGCGCTGGTGCGCCCGACGTTCAGCAAGAACGCGGTTGAGCCGAAGGTTGCCAACGCTGCCAGCTATGATGCCACGCAGGTGGCGCGTGGCTCGATTGCCACCATCTTTGGGACCCAGCTCGCTAACGATACCGCATCGGCGACCAGCGCCGACCTGCCGTTTCAGCTCAACGGAGTGTCGGTCAAGGTTGCTGGAATCGTCGCGAGGCTCATCTATATTTCCCCCACCCAGATCAATCTTGTCCTGCCGCTCAATATCGCCAATGGCGACGCAGTCGACTTTTCGATCAATAATAACGGTGTGCTCTCGACGGGTAAGGTTAAGATAGCCGAGTTCGCTCCCGGTGTCTTTACCACCAGCGGCGACGGCAAGGGTCGCGCGGCCGCCCAGTGCGGAAAGATCTCCGCCGATGGCCTCACTTTTCCCCTGACCCCTCCGCCGTGTGATGTCGGTAACGAATCACAGTTCAATACGCTTGTCATCTACCTGACCGGTGTTCACGGAGGGCGCGCGGAGCCTTCCGTGCCTGCTGTGCTGGTCAAGATCGGTGACCAGACGATCAACCTCAGTACCGTCTCCGCCCAGCCACAGTTTCCCGGACTGGACCAGATTAATGTTCCGCTCACTGCCGAGCTTGCCTCCAAGACCGACCAGGAGATTACCGTTACTGCCGTCACCACTGACAGTAACAAGTCGATCGTCTCCTTTACTGCCGCCGCTCCCTCCGTCTCGACCTTCAACGCGGCGAGCATCGAGGGTGGCATCGTCGCGCCCGGATCACTCGCCGTCGTCCGGGGGACTGGTCTCGCCGCCGCGAGTGTGGCTGCGACTGGAAGCAGTCTGCCGTTCACCCTTGGTGGCGTAACCGCGACCATTGCCGGCAAACCGGCGCCCCTGA
>JBEGMZ010000137.1:0-10090 GCA_041182745.1 Acidobacteriota bacterium | reverse complement strand
TATTAATACCCTGTGTGATCAGGCTATTTGATTGCTACTAAATGGATCTGAACTATTGGAAGCTATTCCACAATACGATGACTGCTAAAGTTTTACATTTCACCTCGAGAGCTTTCTGCTCTACAGAATCGTCAAACCGCAAAATCCCTTTTTTAAAGCCTGGTTTCTCCTGGCTCCTCCCTTGCTACTGGTACTTTCCTTTGTTCCGAATGCTTTGGTATCATCACACGGTTGTGGTAGAAGGCATCAACTTGTATCTGTTAAGAACTGACTAAGCATAGAATATCCAGAAACGTTCCTTTAAAAACCTGAAGATAAAATGAGACGATAATTGCTGGTGCTATCGTCAAACTTCGTTCACGTTTATCAGTGTTAAATATTCGGGAAGTATGTTAGCGGCCCCACCTTGCCTGCCACTATTATTCGATCATTAGTTGTTTTACGCCTCATATCGATCAGAGTCTCTTTCTGATCAGGATGCTGAAAGCATCTGACTGCGTACTCGCGCTTCGTAACCATTTACTACTAATGATCGTATTTAAATACGCTGCAATGTTTCTCTTTGATTTATCTGCAGCTGATCACATCCGGCCGTTAAACCCACCTTTATCTATCGCCAACCCCACCCTGTTCTGGCAAAAAAAGACTAACCGGAAGATATAGTAAACTTTAGTAAACCTACTTCCGGTTAGTCAGAGTCAGGGAGATCGGGGATCAATAATTTGTTAGTAGCACCTCGCTTTAATTCGGAGGAAAGACTGGAATTTCGTATTGCACTGTATTTGCCAGTCTGAGCTTATGCAGATTTCTTCCACCGTTCAGGGTCTCGACCCCAAGACTCAGGCTGTTTGACGAGGCACTTGAATTGTTAGTAATCATAACCGCACCAAGGAGCCCAACATTCTCTGACATTGAGTAGAACTTGGCCCAACCTGTTCGACCCTCAGGAATCAATACATTGGGTCGTGGCGTAGTTCGCGGAAAATTCCGATTGATTTGTGACCTGAACTGGCAAGACGTAGAGCTGAAAGTAAAGCTCAGCTGCATACTCGCATCATTGTACATCAGACCAAAAAGCGGACCGATTGGAGTTGCTGAACCAACAAGACTTCCACCAATTCGGTTGAGAACAATCTGAGTATTATATCCGGCAATACCGTCAGCAGGACTTGGCATACTGGATAACGCCAGAAGCTGGGGGGCACGGTTGTAGTTACCGGTAGTACCATTGAAGGTCAAATTGGCCGTTGGTGAGCCTGGTGCATAAAATGGGTCCTTGGGCACAGGGGCGCCTCCGACCATATCGTCAATGACCGCAAAGGTCTCCGCACCAAGATTTGCCTGATGACCCGATGCCATCTCAACATACTGATCGCCAATCAGCCAGTTGAAGCTCAATGGGCGTCCGGTATTGGCTCCCCCCGTGAATCCGTTCGGCCCCTCAACCGCGACCGCCACAAGGTAACCCATCACACCAGGATCAATATCACTCAGAACAAATGTTGACGTCTGATTTCGAACCAGCGGCAGAAAAGAGTCTGCCACCGAACAGGTTGTCCCATCAACAAAGAAGAGGTGGACCATTATGTTTGCCGACTGATGAGTGTTGGTGATGTTGATTCGAGTATTTTCCTGCCCTGGGCAGCAGCTGCTTGAAGTATAGTAATTAAAGAAGAGGAGTGAGCCCATCTTCTGATCGCTCACATCCGAAGTTGTCGGATAGAGCGCACCCGGGTCAGCAGCGAGAGCCGACATGGTGGAAATTGCCAGCAGCAGAAGCGTGACGGTTGTTCTTCGAACATATCGCCCGATTGATCTAACGTTTTTCATGATCTTTCTCCCTGTTTGTATGTCTATCCTGAATTTGTCCAAGACTCGCAGGGCTTATCCCCTTACAAGTTCCTGGCAGGCAACCTGTCTGCCTGCTCACTGCTATAGACGATCCCTCACCGGCCAATTTGTTGGCAGGCAGTCTTTGAATGGAAAAATCCTGGGAGGAAGTGGTGGCTGAACCTGAGTGTGGCGAGGGGGAACAGTGAGCGAGGGGAGGGGAGAAGAGCTACCCGGAAGATCAAGAAGGCCTCACCACACGGGTCAGGCCTTTATTGGTTGATGCGACGATTAAGGGCGTCGGGATCAGAAACAGAGCTTTTCAAGAAGTTGTGTCTGGCCACCAAGACCAGTAAGGCCGGAATGATGGGTCTCACGACCCGTGTCCTCTGGCAGGAACATCATCACATCGTCAAGCTCGTGAACAACCGATTCACAGTGACGGCAGGATATGAGGTGTCTTTCAAATTCCCGCACCCGGATTGCATCCAGTGCTCCATTGAAGTAGTCGTAGACCATCTCGCCAACCTGTGGCGCGTCACACCTGATCTTTTCCGTTTTGCCGCTAGCGATACGACTCATTTTTTCTCCTTTTACTCGGCCGGCCGCTTCCTTGACATCAAGCCGAAGCTGAAAGTCGGCTGCCGGGGGGCAATTTAGAGTTCTCTAAGCTCAGAACCGTTGAGAAGACCATCATCCTGGGTTTTCCTGGGCACGTTGGCCCGCCAGGTCCGGAAGAACGCGTCTATGATGTTCTAATCCTCAATAAAGTTTACCGAGTGGTGAGAGATTTTTCGGAAAAAGCCCGTCTTAAGAGGAACAGATCATAGTTCAACTTCTCGCGTGGCCCGGGAGGAATGAGATTGGCCAGGCGGTTGCTGGCAGAGGAGTCCACCTCAAGCCGCCCATTCTGGTCGAGTCTGAGGAGATCTGCCCGGAGAAGTGATTCGATCTCACGAGTGACAGTCTGCGAGTCGATCGGGGTGCCTGCGCCAAGGGATTGGTCAGCGATCCAGCCAGCAATGCCTGATCGATCGTCGGAGATCGAGGTGACAAGCTGCCGGACGCCGTAGCGACGAGGAAATCTAATTACGATTTGAATGATGGCCACCGCGAGCGGCGATCCCGACGGTGAGTGGCCGACCATCTCGAGGGTAGAGTCATTGCCAGTCGTTGTGCGGATAACCGGAGTCTGAGTCCGCACCGTTCGAAGTTGATAATCGCCTGCCAATCCACGAGCGGCCTGGAGCTCGTAGAGCTGAAGGGTCAGGATCACATCGAGGGCGGCATAGCGCAGCTGCTCAGGGGTGAGCGGACGCCGGCTCCAGTCGCTACGCTGCTCGGTCTTGTCGACTGTGAGGCCGAGGTGTCGCGCGGCGAGCGCCTTGAGTGAGCACCCCTTCTCACCAGCCCGCCGGGCAGCGAGCATAGTGTCGTGGACCGGCGAAGTGCGAATCCCGTAGTGGCGCTCAATCCTTACGGCGTCATAGCTCGCATTGTGCATCACTTTGGTCTGCATTCCCAGCTCGAGGAGTCCGCGCAGCCGCTCCGGGTTTAGTGCGGCCTGGGGATCACAGATCGCGACCCGGATCAGATCAGAGTCCCGAAAACCGATCTGGATGATCGAGATGCGCTCTTCGTCACGATTCCACCAGTTGGAGGTTTCGATATCGATCGCCACCGCCCCACCCCTCATAATGTGGGGCTCAAGTCGGGCGAACGACTCGTCACTATCGATCAGTTCAATCTCGCCTGGAACCACACCTGCGCCACCTCCACGGGCGTCTGCCGATATTACGACCGGCAGGCGGAAAAAGTACAGGGGAGTGACTGACGCCACTCCCCTGGGTGATGATGACAACTTCAGGCTGTCGCTAGAAGTTTATTCGTCCTGAGACCTGCACAACCCGCGATCCAACGGTCAGACTGGTGATCCGACCAAACTGAGCGCTGTTGACACTCTGGTCACCAAAGAAGAAGACCGGAGTATTCAGGAAGTTGAACATATCCCCGCGCAGCTCAAAGCGAATCCGCTCGGTAACGGCAAACCGCTTGAAGATCGAGAGGTCGTTCCCCCAGACCGACGGACCATCAAACTGGAGCCGCTGCAGGGAGCCGATCTGCTCATTAAGTGGATTGAAGAAGACCTGTCCACCAAAGGCAGCCGTGTTGTTAAGGTTGTCGGCCCCGACGGCACGGCCGGTAGCCGTGTCGATTACTCCGGGGCTGATGTAGAAGACCTGACCATTCGGCAGCTTGCGAATGCCGAAGAGATCCCGGATCTGATCGCGGCTGAGTGCCGAGCTGGCCGGATTTCCCCCGGCGCGCCCACTCCGATTGAAGGTTGCGCGCTGTGAGAGGATCGAGAACGGCGAGCCGCTCTGCCAGCGCAGAATCATGCAGCTGCCAGCCTCCAACCGCTCCATCAAGCCACCGACCAGCACCAGAGAAGAACTTCCGGCCCTTTCCGAACGGCAGCTCATAAAGGATATTGCTGTTGATGATGTGCGTCACATCGAAGTCGGCACGGGTCTTCTCGAGCTCGGGCCGCGCATTGTCGAGGAATGGCTCAAGCCGCGCCTGGGACGTACCCGCCGAATTGGAGAGCGCTTTGCTGAAGGTGTAGTTCATCTGTCCAAAGATGCCGTTCCGCAAGCGGCGGCGGGCTTCGAACTGGAATGAATGGTAGTCGCTTGTCCCGCCATTGATGATCAGGTTCGAGGCGTAGATCCCCGGATTGGGCAGGAAGAGCGCGTTCGAACCGGCGACACGGCTGGTAACGTAGAAGTCAGCCAGGCCAGCCGGCTGTCCCTGCTGAATCAGGGCCCGAACGGTGGTGTTGTTAAGGAGCGCCGCCGTTGCCCCAGCCGCTCCGATGTTCGGAAGGAGGTTCAGCTGCTGGCTGCCGGCGATCGCGGCATTGTAGGTCGGATTGAACGCGCCGGATGAAGCAAGGGCGAGAAACCCGTTGTTACGAGCAATCCTGAAATCATCAAGAAAGGCCTTATTGATTCCGGCATTCGTCTGGTTGAGGTCGATCCCGCGCCAGATGTCACGTCCGAGCGTGCTGACGTAACGTCCTTCGATCGCGAAGTCCCGCAGCCATCCACCCAGTTCACGCGAGATACCAAAGGTGACCTGGTGAATGTAGGGCTGCCGGAGATTGGGCTCAACGTGCGAGGCAACGCTGGTCGGAGCCAGCGCGAGCTGGTCAGCGTAGGTCCTCGGTACCTTGAAGGTGACCGTCGGCTGCGGGATGCCCTGGGCAAACCGAGTGAACTGATTGACGAGGGTCGCGGAGGTGGTCAGCCCCGAGTTGTTGAGAAAAGCGTTCCGAACCACTGTCATCGCCTCTTCGTTGACGAAGGACATGGTATAGCCGCCGCGAACTGAGGTCTTACCATCCTTGAACGGATCCCAGGCAAAGCCGGCCGTTGGACCGAGATTGTTGAGATCACGACCATAGATTCCGCCGTTGACGAAGTTGACCACTCCGTTCGGGTCGAGCAGTGCCTGACGGACATCGCGTCCGTTCAGCTCCGGCACCAGACCGAGATTGTTATCTTCCTTGACCGGGCTGAAGTACTCCCACTTCAGTCCGTACCGGAGCGTCAGGTTGGATCGAAGGCGCCAGTTGTCCTGGAAGTAGAAGGCCCAGTTGTTGAGACTGAGATTCTTCTCTTCGGGCAGACCGGGGACGAAGCCGGACGTCTGATTTCTGACCTGGAAGGTCTGGCTGACCTGAGAGATGACGCCGGCCAGAAATGAGGCCAGCGCGTTGGCGTTGGCCAGATCGGTCGGCTGGATTCGCTGACCGGTCGCGCTGTTCGGATCCTGCGGGAAGAGATTGGCGTTCAACTGCACATTGGCCGGCGCCGCGGCGCTGAAACCAAAGCTGACCGTCGGAAACTGCCCGGCAAAGTTGTAGGGGCGAACCCGAATCTGCTGAAGGCTTCCGCCAAACTGCATCGAATGGTCGCCAAGGGTCAGGGAGGCGTTATCGATAAACTGCCTCGTCCGCGTATCGCGCCCCTGCGGCAGGAATGTTACCTGACGACTGGTGATGAATGGAACACTGAGAATAGCCCCACCGTAGTCGACATCAGTATTGAAGGCAACCGGGGCGAGATTGGCCCCCATACGGAGCTCGTTCTGAAACTTCGCCGTGCTCCAGCGCCAGGCTCCGACAAAGAACTTGACCGTCGACTCGGTAAAGACCTTCGGGCGAGCGTTGATCGCGTCGAGATCGGTCCGATCATCGGTCTCCTTAAACCACTGGAAGGAGCCTTCAAACTTGTGGTTGTCGGTCATATTGTAGTCGATACGACCCTGGAACTGATCGCGATTGTTCAGATCCTGCTGATTGAAACGGTATCCGGCGGTGTTGAGCTGCCGGCTGCTGGTCGAGTTGCCAACGTCAAAGTTGTTAACCCGGGATGAATTTGGGGTCTGATCGATGATCAGGCTCTTGATCTTCTGATCGACATTCAGTCCAACGAGGCTGAGCACGTTGACCGACTGCACGGTGTTGTCGGTCGGGCGAATATACCTGAAGACTCCGGTCAGAAAATCGTTATTGACCGGAATGGTGTTGTTCTGGGTCGTCGCCGTCGACTGCCGGAACCCCTCGTAGGATCCGAAGTAGAAGAGCTTGTTCTTGAAGATAGGCCCGCTGACGTTTCCACCAAACTGGTTGCGATTGAGAAAAGGACGGGCAACCGGGTTTGGCCGGGCAGCGTTATTGAACCAGCTGTTAGCGGAGAGCGCTGAGTTACGGTTGAACTCGTAGAGAGTGCCGTGCAGTTCGTTCCCACCCGAGGGGGTGATCAGCTTGACCTGGGATGAGCCACCAGCGCTGTCCGCGCCCTGATTGGTCGTGGTGATCGTGAACTCACCAATCGTATCTGCCGTCGGCCGATTGGGCACGAAGTCGAGTGAGTTGGTACGGATGAAGTTGTCCTGGATGTTGATTCCGTCCTGCGTCACCTGCGTCCAGGAGGGGCGACCACCATTGATCGCCGTAGTGGTTCGGTTCGTGATGCCCGGAACCCCGGCCTGGAGGCGAATCAGCTCGATCGGATTGCGCCCATTGAGCGGCAGGTCGATGATCTGGCGCTTGGCCACGGTGTTGCTGACCTCGGGCGATGAGGTGTTGACAATATCAGCTCCGGCCTGAACCGTCACCGTCTCACTCGTCTCGCCGACCTCCATGATCGCGGCGAGCGAGTAGTCCTGCCCGGGATCGACCTTGGCTTCGGTGTACGTTCTTGTCTTAAATCCTTTGGCCTCGATCTTTACCGTATAGTTTCCCGGCTGCAGCTGGGCAAAAAAGAAGGCTCCCTCACTGGTGCTGGACAGCACCTTCTGCAGCCCTGTCCCCTCGTTGGTGATTGTCACCGTGGCACCGGATACCACCGCTCCGGTCTGATCCACCACTGTTCCGACAATCCTTCCCAACGGATTCTGGGCCAGGATGGTACCGGAAAGAAGGAGCAAGCCAAGCAATGAGATCGACAATTTGACGACTCTTCTCATCGATAATCTCCTAAAATTGATAATTTGTAGCTCTCGCGACATCTGGTCTGAATAGCTGGTCTCGAACGGTTCTGTTTAAAAAATAATTGGACAATTGCTAATCAGGGCAGGAAATATGCAAATTGGATGCCTTGAATTAAAACGCTGCTATCTATTGCAGTTACCGAGGCGTTCAACTCCAATCTGGAGATAAATGATCCATTTTTTTGAACTTTGTTCCCGATTTTCGGATATGCGTCCCTGAAGGCTTTGTGTTTGGCGGGGTAGTTATTGGATATTTCCAGTCGAGGGACGTGATCGAATCCGGGCAATTTCAGTGGCGGGAGAGAGGGTTGGACCACCACGATCGAGATTGGGAGTCGGGCTGAGCCACCATCCCGGAACGATCCGGCACGAAGTCAGAACGAGATGCTGGGTTTATGAAGTGAGGCCGAGGAGATGATGGAACCAAAGTCAGTGTTGAGAGGGCTGGTAATGTCGATGATCCTGATGGGCGCAGCCACGACTGGGCTCGCCAGTCCGCAGGGTGATGACCGGAGGCTTTCGCGGCCGGTTGAGTTGATCTTTTTTCAGCCGGGTGGTGAACGGGTCACCCGTCCATTTGGGATGATCGTTCAGATTCAGAACGGTCCGCGGGGGACGGGTGGAGCGTTGGGCGGCAATTCGAAGGTAAGCGTGAAAGACGGCCGCCACCTTCTGAGCGTTACGACGGGATCCGAGTCGATGGTCAGGTTGCTGATCGAAGGCGATGGTCGACGTACCGGTAACACGATCGCCTTCTTCAGGATTGGAACGGAGTTGACCGTCTACCCTGTTTTTCTGGCCCCGGTGACCGATGAGGCCTCGGGCGGATTGCGGCGCTTCCGTCCCGGAACGGCCGATCTCGATAGCAGCGTAGTGGGAGAGGCGAAAGCGGCCTTTGAGTTGGCGCTCCGACTGGTCGAGGAGCGACGGTTCGAGGCGGCGCTCGGGCAATTTACACGCGCCCTGCAGCTTGCGCCGCGCTTTCCGGGAGCACTCAACCAGCTCGGACTCCTCTATCACCAGCAAGGTCGGATTGACGAGGCGGTCTCCGCCTTTACCCAGGCAGTGACGATCGGAGATCGAGCGATCAACCCCTACCTCAACCTTGGCGTTTCACTCAACCGCCTTGGGCGGTATGGAGAGTCGATTGCGATTCTGACCAGCCTGCTCGAAGCCAATCCGACGACCTCGCGCATCCGGATTCCGCTGGCCGAGGCGCTCGTCCAGAGTCAGCAATGGGATGCGGCAGTCGAGATAATTGGGCCTGCCATCTCTGATATTGGCGCGCTCCCACCCGAGCTGCAATCCGAATCGCGCTATATTCTGGCCCGCACCATGTTTCGAGAGGAGCGTTACCGCTCCGCTGTCCGGGAACTGACGCGAGCCATCGCCAGCTCCACCAGCTGGACCAATACCCCTGAGGCCTGGCTTCTGCTTGGGATCTCCCATTACGAACTGAAGCAGGATCAGGAGGCGGAGAGTGCCCTGCTGAAGGCCTTTGAGCTCGGCGGCAAGCGAATGGCAGAGGCGCAATACCGACTTGCCCAGCTCTACTTCCGTCAAAACAAGACGGAGAAGGCGGCGCGGGCGCTCGAGGTCTTTATGCGAGACGTCGAGCCGGGAGCAAGACCTGACCTGATGCGCGAGGCCCGTGCCCTGCAGGGCCGGATCCGTGGCGTCACGGACAGAAAGCCGGGTGGCTCAAATTAGAGTTCATCCGAAAACCTCTTTAGTAAGGCCAGCTTGTCTTTATCACTTCGCGCCTTCGTGTGGGATCATTTCGTCACGCATCGTCCCCCCGCAGGTTTCCGGATAGCCTCGAGGTCTTTCCCTCGCCGGACTCCGGCGAGCCTGATCAGGGTCTGGTAATCGACTCATCAAGATTCAGGATCAGGCTTGCGACAACGGTATGGGCCGCCAGTTCGGCCGGATTGAGATCAGGACGGTTTCGCTTCTCACCAATCGCCAGCAGCCGACGCGCCTCCTCAGGATGGCTCGAAAAATGGGCGACCCGGTCGACGAGACTGCGCTCGAGCGTCTCAAGCTCAACTCTCCCCGGATAACGGGAGGTGACGGCGCGGAAACCGAACTTTAGTCGCTCCCGTGCGCCGATCCGGGTCGTGATCATCCTCTCGGCGAGCATTCGGGCAGCTTCCAGGTAGGTGACATCGTTCATCAGGTTGAGCGCCTGAAGTGGCGTATTGGTTCTGGTCTCACGAACCGTACACTGTTCGCGTGCCGAGGCATCAAAGACGAGCATCGATGGATTGAGAATCGTTCTTTTCCAATAGGTGTAGAGACTTCGACGCCAGAGACCGTCCCCCTTATCCTGCGGATAGCTGGTCATATTTGAAAACACCATGTCTTTAAGAAGGTCGGGGGGTTGATACGGCTTGACGGATGGTCCGCCAGTCTTCTCCACGAGGAGGCCTGAAGCCGCCAGCGCCTGGTCACGAATCATCTCTGCGGGGAGCCGGAGCCGTGGGCCACGCGCAAGCAGCCGGTTCTCCGGATCACTGGGGAGTGGAGACCGGAGGGAACTCTGGCGATAGGTGGCACTGGTCACAATCTTTCGGAGCAGTTTCTTGACCGACCAGTTATGAGGTCTCGATGGCGGTTGCGACCGATCATCGATAAACTCAAGGGCGAGCCAATCGAGCAGCTCCGGATGAGTGGGCAGCTCACCCTGCAGGCCAAAGTC
>JBEGMZ010000136.1:0-2780 GCA_041182745.1 Acidobacteriota bacterium | reverse complement strand
ACCCATCACCTTCAGGAGATCGAGACCATCGGCCCGGTGGTCTCGGCCATGGCCCAGACCACCCTCAACGGCCTTACCGGCATCGTTGTCGGGCTTGTTGTTCTGAGCGGAGTCACTCTGGTCAGCCAGCTGATTGGCTGGCTGAGAAGGCCGCGTCACTGAAGCCATCCCTTCGCCGGGAGCGGGAGCGTGCTTCAACCCCCATCAGCAGATCGATCCTCACCGCTCCCCGCAGCGCCCACCTCAGAAACCGAGGCGCAGCGTAAATCTGAATGTCCGCCCATCGTTGAGCGTGTTGGTGATTCGCCCAAAGCTGGGCGAGGTCAGCTCCCGGGTCGGTTCAGCGAACTGCGGAGTATTGAAGAGGTTGATCGATTCGGCGCGCAAAGTCAGGCTCGTCGCTCCACGCAGCGTCCAGGATCGAGATAGCGAGGCATTGATGTTGGCAATCTTGCCACGGCGAAAGACATTGCGCCCAAGACTGCCCGCTCCGGCAGTCGCCTGAATGTACTGAAATGCGCTGCGCGGAAGCAGTTGTGTCGAGGTGTCAGGGTCACCAATCGTTCGCCCCAGAACCGTCAGGTCGAGCACGTTCGGCCGGTCCCCGGAGTTCCCATCGACATTGCCAAACCCGGGGGCATCAGATCCTGACTCGATCGTGAACGGTGTCCCGTTCTTGAGCAATCCGACCAGCGAGAGATTCCAGCCACCAATCGTACTGCGGATGAGACGCCCCCCTCCGCCAAGCTTTGGCATCTGCCACGTCGCCCGCGTCAGAAAGGCGTGCGGCTGATCAAAGGCGCTCCGCCCCTTCAGGTCCCGCTGAACCTCACCCTCGGTCTGGCTTCGCGCGACCCTTCCATCCGGCCCGGAGAGGGTGTTAGTGTAATCGTGCCCCAGATCAAGCGACTTACTGAACCAGTATGATGCGTCGAGCGAGATTCCGTGCCATTCCGTAAGCACGACCGAGACCCGTGCGGCGTCATACCAGGCGCGCGAGGCATTCAGAAAGGCGAAGGCATCGAGCACCTTCGGATCCGGGCGTCGCTGATTGACCGTCGCGTTGGTCTGCGGTATGCCCGGCACCACCTGCGCCCGATTTCCAAACCACATCTGGAAGAGCTTGTGGGCCCGGCTGCCGACATAGCCAAGCTGCATCCGCACCCGCCGTGTCACCAGCGGCTCCCAGCTCAGGTTGTACTGATGGGAATAGGGCGTCACAAAGTCGGGGGAGAAGCTGAAGGTGCTGCTCCGCGTGGTCGGCGGAATATTGCGAATGTCGATATTTCCAAGCGGGTTGAGCAGGTTGGGCTGGGTCACGAAGAGCCGGTAGCTCCCGGGAGGGTTGAGGCGGATCTGACCATAGGTTACCGGGAAGATCTGACCGTAGTGGAGACCATAGTTCGCCCGCACCACTCCCAGTCGGTCACCTAACCGGTAGGCCAGCCCGAGATACGGAGCGCCATTATTGCAGTCACAATCGAAGGGAAATTTGTTGAGGTTGTTGACTTCGGTCGGGCTGGTCACGACACCATACCGCAGACCGAAGGTGAGCTGGAGGCGATCACTCGCCCGCCAGACATCTCCGAGGTAGCCATTGGCCACCCAGTTTCGGAATCCACGGTGAGTATTACCAACCGCCAGGGTGTACTGCAGCGGCAGTCCAAGCCGCAGGTTGGTGATCGCATCCCGCCCGCCATCATTGGCAAAGACAAGAATACCGCGGTCTCCGTCCGGCTCCGTACCGTTGATCTGGGTTCGAAAGATCTCCGCTCCAAAGGTCAGCTGATGCTGCCCCCGCTTCTGCTGCAGCCCAAAGGCATACCGAAAATTGTTGAGCGCCCGGTTGATCGGAATGGGCGGAGCCGGTCCAAGCGCGGTCAGTGCTCCGGCAATCATCACCGTCGGCCCAACGGCGTTCTTCTCTGGCCGCAGCAGCGATGTCGTCCGGTCAAAACCGATCGAGAACTCACCCACGGTCGCCGCTGACCAGTTATGCGTCCAGGTGAGGCGTGCGACGTGCGACTTGATGAAGGTATCCGGATTCTGCCCGGCGACAAACTGAAAGGGGTTGACGACCTGTCCGGTGAAGGCGTAGCGCAATGCCAGCTGATCACGCTTCCCAATCTGATGATCGAGCCGGCCACTCGCCGTGTCGGTATTGATCCGCTGCGGGGCGTTGGTGTTGAGCGCCCGCGGATCGATGTCGGTTCGATTGGGCAGCTCGTTTGGGTAGGCGGCCAGGAACCGCTCAATGATCCGGCGAATTCCCGGATCGGTTGCAAGAGCCGTCCGTTCATCCGCCTTTGGAACAAGCACGTTGCCGTTGACCACTCCACGAACCTTCTGCTGACTGCCGTCGATCATCAGAAATGTCCGTGCGGTCAGCGGTATGCCGATATTGAATCCATAGTTGTTCTCGCGCGCCGGCTTCACCGCCCCAACCTGAAAGAAGGCCCGCGCACTGAAGATGCTGTTGTTGTGAGTCTCAAAGAGGCTGCCGTGAATCCCTTTGCCAGCCCGCGCCCGCGGAAGGTGGACCGGGGGTGCTGCCGGCACCCCGTACTCCGAACCGAAGAAGTTGCGCCCAGCGGCAAACTCGGGAACCAGGGTCGCCGTCGTCCCGACGCGCAGGTTCAACTCACGCAGCGAGTTGTTGTCGATCAGATTGAACTGGACATTCTCGTTGCGCCGGCTCTCCCCCGACGAGGTGTCGGTCTGACCCAGCAGGTTCAACTGCGTCCGCTGGCTTGGCGGCGTCGGTTCGGTCGCCTCCGGCT
>JBEGMZ010000135.1:0-2720 GCA_041182745.1 Acidobacteriota bacterium | reverse complement strand
GTGGTAACAACTACGATGAAGTGACGGGAGTGGTGGCCCGCAACGCCGTTCACCATTCGCGGCAGTACCCTTCAGCGATCACCCTTTCGGTGGTTAAACGATGACTGAACACGCAGGAGGCAGATCCATGATCGAGAGCCGTCCCCTCGGCCGGACAGGAATACCGGTCTCAGTTCTTGGCTTTGGTGCCGCACCTCTGGGTGACCTTTACGCTCACCTCGACGAGTCCGTTGCGATCTCGACGGTCGTTGCCGCGCGGGCAGCTGGCATGACCCTTTTTGACACCTCACCCCACTATGGCAATGGACTGGCCGAGCTTCGACTCGGGGCCGGATTGCGCCAGCAGGGCCGGGATGGCGCCATCATCTCAACCAAGATTGGCCGGGTCATGGATCCGCGCCAGCAGCCCTCTCCACCGTCAGCCGACGTGATCTCGCCCGGTTTTGCCGGAGGAGTACCCCATCGCGCCACCTTCGACTACAGTTACGACGGCACGCTCCGGTCGTTTGAACAGTCGCTCCTGCGACTCGGAGTCGACCGCATCGACATCCTGTTGATCCACGATGTCGACGTCTGGACGCACGGTGATCAGTTTGAAACCCGTTTCCGTGAAGCGATGGAGGGCTCCTATCGCGCCCTCGACCGACTGCGGGCGGAAGGAGTCGTCCGAGCGATTGGGGTTGGAATCAACGAGGCCGATGTCTGTGCCCGCTTTGCCGAAGCAGGCGATTTTGACGTCATCCTGATGGCTGGCCGCTACTCGCTGCTTGAACAGGGCGGTGCCGAGACCTTTCTCCCCCTCGCCCTTCGCAAAGGGATCGGAGTCATCCTCGGCGGAGTCTATAACTCCGGCATCCTTGCGACCGGTGCCATCCCCGGAGCTCGCTACAACTACCGACCGGCTCCCCCGCCAATCCTTGAACGAGTTCGCCGGATGGAAGAGGTCTGCGCGGCTCACCGTGTCGCACTCCACGACGCCGCGCTCCGCTTTGCCATGGCCCACCCGGCCGTCGCCTCGGTGATCCTTGGAGCTGTCTCGGCCGATGAGGTGGCCCGTAACGTCTCCTCCCTCACCTATCCGGTGCCGGCCGGCCTCTGGTCCGACCTGAAGACCGCCGGACTGCTGCCCGCCGACGCGGCGACCCCGTGACCGGGGGTGCAGACTGAAGCGGAGAACCCTATCCCGCCGGAGGCTCCTCCCCGGCCTTTGGTTCATCGGCGACCGAAAAGTCGATAAAAGATGACCAGATCGGGATATGAGTAGATGCCGCTCCGCCCACCCGGCTCCGCCGCCGGCCCACTCCGGACCTTGCAGTCCTTTGCCCATCCCTGACAGGGGGAACCTTTGAGCTGCAAACGCACTTCGCTGATCAGGTTGATGCTGATTGTGCCATGATTTGGACTCTCACCAGCCATGGCGTGGACAAAACCGTCGAGATACTCGTGGCGTTCGGGAGACTGACGCTCCATCTCCAAATATTCTTCAACGGTGAAGCGGATCTGTTCATTTATTGAAGTCATATTTTGATTCTTCCTGTCTGCAGTTTGATTCTTCAATCCCCCCGGGCTCCAAGCTGACGGGCCTTGGCGAGCCAGGACTCACGCCGTGCCGGTTTCGAGCTGCGCACCATATCGAAGTTGGTAATCCGCACCGGCCGGATACCGCAGAAATGGAGAATCGTCCGCTTCATCTGATTATGCCCCGGCATTCGGCTGAAGAGACGGTAGTACCAGGATGGTCCGCCCATCGTTACCAGCAGCCGGGCCGAACGCCCCCTCAGCAACTTGTCCCAGAAGGGGTCTTTTATATGATACCGGTAGGCGAATCCGGGCAGCAGCACGCGATCGATAAAGCCCTTCAGCAGCGCCGGCATCCCACCCCACCAGGTAGGGTAGACGAAGACCAGATGCTCGGCCCAGCTGATCAGCTCCTGAGCCCGCTGCAGATCCGGCTCGAGCGGCTGCGTGCCCCGAACACTCTCACGCAGGATCGGGTCAAACGTCAGCCCGCCCAATTCGAGCCGCCGCACTTCGTGCCCAGCTGCCTCCGCACCCTCAATGTAGCTCTGACCGATCGCCCCGCAGAGACTCTCACTCCGTGGATGGCCCAGGATAACCAGGATCTTTCTGCGCATAACCATACATCCCTCTCTCATTTCTCAATGTTGACACCGGAGACTCGTCACAGGTGGTTAATGCCTTCTGACTTTTGAAAGGTAAAAACTGGTCCATCATTTCGCCTCGCATCATCGACCGTCTGTTGCCGCCTCAACTTTGAGATAATATAATCTCTTTTTTATTTTATGACACGTGCGTCTGAACTGGAGAGACAGTAGTGAACAAGCGAGACTATTATGAAGTGTTAGGCGTCAATCGCCAGGCATCCGAGCAGGAGTTGAAGAGCGCGTACCGGAAGCTCGCCATTCAGTATCACCCGGACCGCAACCCTGGGGACACGGAGGCAGAGGAGAAGATCAAAGAGCTGAACGAAGCCTATGGCGTTCTATCGAACGCCGAGACGCGGGAGCGGTACAACCGCTTTGGCCACGCCGGAGTAGGCTCGTCGGCGGCCTCGGCCGGGGCGGGTGGGTTCAACAGCTTCGAGGACATCCTGGGTGATCTCTTCGGCGAGTTCTTCGGCGGGGCGCGAACTGGTTCACGCCGGGGTGGAGCCCAGAGGGGATCGGATCTGCGCTATGATCTGGAGATCTCGCTTGAGG
>JBEGMZ010000134.1:0-3284 GCA_041182745.1 Acidobacteriota bacterium | reverse complement strand
CGGTATGATCGCGCAGAGTCCGCAGCTCTGCCCCACTCTCCGGGCTCCAGAGCCGGATCGTCCGGTCGTAGCTGGCCGTCGCCACGACCTTGCCATCCGGGGCAAAAGCGACCGCGGTGATATGGTCACGGTGACCGCGCCACGCCCTGACCTCGCTCCCCTTCGCCACATCGTAGAGCCTGACCTCGCCAAACTGGCCCGGGTTGCCACCCACTGCTACCAGCCACCGGCCATCACGGCTGAAGGCCAGCCCGCGAACCTGATTCTCAAGCCCGCGCAGCGTCGCCGCCACCCGGCCCGTCATCGGATCGATCAGCTCGACCTCGCGGTAGCGACCCAGAGCGAGCCTCGTCCCGTACGGACTGAAGGCGAGCGAGCTGATCGCCGGACGTACCCTCACCACTGGCCGTGATGGCGACTGCCCGGCCGCAACTGTCACCAGCAGCAGAACTGCCAACAGCTGGATCGATCTCGGTGCAAATTTGACCATCTTTGCTGGCTTCATCAGTGGTTGAACATGAACTCCTTGCTGGTCAGAATCGCCCAGGCAATATCCTCGAACGCCTGCCGTCGATCTTCGCTCTCACGAAGCGCCGCCAGCAGCCGTTGCTCCTCCGCCGGAAGTGGTTCCCGGCCAAGCGCCGCAAGGTAAAGGTGGCGCAGCGCCATCTCATCCGCCAGATTGTGACGAATGAACGAGTCGATCAACCCTCCCGGTGCCCGGAGCTTCTGGTTGAGCGTCTCACCATTGATCGCGTGCAGGGCCTGGGCGACCGACGGCTCGGCTGTCCGCTCACTGTCGACCGTGATCAGCCGCGCCGGCTTGCCAAAGACCGTCAGAAAATATGGATTGTTCTTTGCATCCGGAACCTGGAGGGCCCGTGTTCCCGGAGCCAGATTCGGAAATGGCGTCGGCACACCGGTCACCTGCGCGACCGCGTCGAGCAGCACCTCGGCCGGCAATCGCCGCATCACATAACGCGAATAGTAACGCTCATCTTCGGCATTCGTCTCGTTCGGCGTCCCCGAGCGTTGATAGGCCGCCGAGTTCATGATCGTCCGGATCAGATGCCTCGTATCGAAACCGTGGTCGGTAAAATCCTTTGTCAGCGCCGTCAGCAGCTCCTCATTGGACGGCGGATTGGTCGCCCGCATGTCGTCGACCGCCTCGACCAGCCCCCGCCCCATAAAGTTCTTCCAGACGCGGTTGACAAACGAGCGGGCAAAGTACGGATTGGCCGGCGAGGTCAGCCAGTTGGCCAGATGCTCACGCCGATCGACCGGCGCGTCAAAGGCGAGCGGCTCGCCATCAAGTGGCGCCGGCGGCAGCGGCTTGCCCAGTCGCGGATGGTTGATCTCGCCAAATGGATTTGAATAGACCTGAACGTCCCCATCCCGCTGCCCATTCTTCATCCCTACCCGCGTGAAGAGATTGGCCATCTGGTAGTACTGCTTCTGTGTCCACTTCTCAAGCGGATGGTTGTGACAGCGCGCACAGGTGATCGACATCCCCAGAAAGGCCATCGAGAAGTTCTCGGTCAGCTCGGTCGTCTCCTTGTGGAGCACATAGTAGTTGGCAGCGCCATTCTCGAGCGTATTGCCATTGGCGGTGACGATCTCCCGCACCATCCGGTCATAGGGTTTGTTGGTCCGGACGCTCTCACGAATCCAGTTGTGGAACGACCACATCGCGTTCTCGCGCAGCAGCCGCGAAGAGACAAGCAGCGTGTCGGCGTGCCGGCTGGTCCAGTAATCGACAAACTCCGGCCGGGCCAGCAGCCGGTCGATCAGCGCCGTCCGCTTTCCGGGAGCCCGATCGGTGACAAATTGTGTCACCTCCCCGACGTTCGGCAATGTTCCGGTCGCATCAAGAAAGGCCCGGCGAACGAACTCGGCATCCCCGGCCTGCGCCGAGGGGGCGATCCGCAGCTCGCGCAGCCGGGTGAGAACCAGATCGTCGATAAAGTTGTGGCGCGGCGAATTCTCAAAGACCGCCGCCGGAATCGTGCGCGGATGGGGGTTGGTGACACGCGCAAAGGCGACATTGCTCTGATACCAGAGGCTGATCGCCGTCTCCCCCGGCCCCGCCACCCTGATCGCGCCATCGTCATCGACCGCCGCCACTGCGGCATTGGCCGTCGAATACTTGACCCAGCGGGTGACGTCCTCGCGATGGCCGTCACTGTAGCGGGCGATGACGTGCAGCTGCCCCGTCGCCCCGGTCGCCAGTGTCAGCTGTCGCGGTGTCACCTCGAGCGCGGTAATACGCGGATCGCTCTCCACCGGCGCCGCACCGCCCGCCGCAATCCACTCGCTCAGAACCTTGTACTCCAGCGAGCCAGCCGTCAGCCGCTCTCCGCCGCCATGGCCGATCGTCATCGTCGGTTTGAGCAGCAGCAGGCTCCGCGCCGGCTCCACCAGATTGACCCGACGCCCGCCAGTCTGGCGCGTCATGACATTGTAGTCGGCTTCTGGATCATATCCGCGCAGGGTCAGCTTGAAGCCGCCCTTGCCGGCCAGAGCGCCGTGGCAGGCCCCGGAGTTACAGCCCAGTCGCGTCAATACCGGAATGACGTGATTACGAAAGCTCCAGCCGCCAATCGGCGTCGTCACCTCACTCACCGGCTTCGTCGTGTCGAGCGTCAGTGGCTCGAGATTGGCCGACGCGACTGGTACCGACGTGCGGCCACTCGACAGCCACAGAGCAATGATTGCCAGAAGGATGATCAGAATCTTCAATCGATCGCGCATGGTCATCTCCATCAAGCGTCAGAACAGTTCCAGGATCGGGTTGAAGCCGTGCTCAATGACCCGGATCGGTCGCCCCTGCACGCCGGTCAATTCGGCATCCGGTGCGATCCCGAGCGAATGGCAGATCGTCGCGGCGACCTCCGCTGGCGCAACCGGACGATCCTTCGGCGCTCCACCGATCTCGTCCGATGACCCGATCACCTGGCCGCCCTTAACTCCGCCACCCGCCATCAGCATCGTCCAGCACTGCGGCCAGTGGTCACGCCCTCCAGCCGGATTGATCTTCGGCGTCCGCCCGAACTCTCCCGTCGCGACCACCAGAGTGTCATCGAGCAGCCCACGCTGCGCGAGATCCTGTAGCAGCGAGCTGTAACCCATATCGAACATCGGCCCGACCAGGTCCCGGTAACAGGCGATCGGACTGAACGGCGCCGAGCCGTGGATGTCCCAGGTGATCTCATTAAAGACCGTCTCGAACATATTGATCGTCACGTAGCGCACCCCGCGCTCAATCATCCGCCGTGCCATCAGGC
>JBEGMZ010000133.1:0-7442 GCA_041182745.1 Acidobacteriota bacterium | reverse complement strand
TGGTAAGAGAACCCGACGTCGGCAGTCCCGATCCCTGAAGCCATTCAACCGTACTGTCGCCTGGACCTTTGTGGTTGGCGGATATCTTGTATCTTTTATGACCGGCCTGCTGATCGGGAATCTGACTGACGACTTCGCTTCGACCCATACATTTGAAGAGTCCCTCTCCAGTACTTTCTGGAAGGTTGTCCTCTATCCGCCAATGGCGGTACTGGTCGTCGACACGATCTATCGCATCAATCTGCGGCTCGAGAACTGAAAGAGCCATTCCTGAAGCTCAATTTGCCGTAATGCTGACGAGGCGAAACTTTATCTCGCCGAAGCGGGTCCGGGTCGTAAACTGGAGCGGAAGTCGCTGCCGGTCGGCCGAGATCCAGCCAATGGCGATCACTTCGTTCTGCTGGTTGATGACTTCGATGCGAGTGCTGTTTCGGGGCCCGGTCGGGCTGGCGATTGCCTCCTGGAGAAGTCCACGAATCGAGATTGTCCGGGGGCGGTTGTTGGCGTCGAGGAAGTTGAACTGACGATTCTCGCCAGGCTTCAGTTCAGCGGCGCGGATATTGTAGAAGAGAGCGACCAGGTCGAGAGTTCCCGGTTGGATTGGAACCACAGTTCCATTGTTGAGGGTCGCGATCTGGCTGGAATGATCGAGAATCGCCGTATCGGACTTGTTCCGTTTTCCCTCGCGCAGCCGGAGGTCGGTTCGGACCGGGATCAGGCGGTCGGCGAGGACGAGCGATGTGATCTGGTCATTGACGGTAATGAGGCTTCGGATTGGCCCGCTTGAAGATACCTCCCCAAAGAGTTCGAGGACGGGCTGGGAGTTGAGGAGTCCCATCTGTCGTACTTCAAGGCTGGCGCGTCCGACATTGATGAAATTCCCCCACGATATGTTGTAACCCAGCCGTTCGCCGACATTGAATGGCGGATTGAAGGGCGTCGAGCCGATAGGGGTGAGTCCGACGGGGCCGCTCTTTGAACGGCCGGTCACCGTGGCACTGGTCAGTTCAGCGCGAACCTCACCAAGCGCGGTGCCGGCTCGGATCAGGAGCGGGGTTCTTTCGGCGTCGTCAGAGAGCCAAAGTATGGTTCGGTACCGACCCTGTTTGCGCGGTGAGAGACGAAGGCAGATGGCGCTGAAGTTCCCCGACTGGATGCTGATCTGGCGCCGTTCGACTATCTCAACGTCGATCTCGATGAGTCGTTGATCGAGGAGGACGTTGTAGCGCATTCGCTCCCCGCCCGTAAGATCTGCGGTGCGGAGGGCAAGCAGGAGGGAAGGGAGGTCGAAGGTGGAGGACGGAACCTCGATCTGCGTCCCATTGGCAAGCGTGGCCGTCGCCCGGGTCTGATCGATTGTGGCGAGCAGCTCCTGCTGTTTTGCGCTGACGCGGCCCTGTCGGATTGAACTCACCAGGCGATGGGGGAGGGATGACACCGCGTCGATGTATGATAAATACTGGTTGTCGATCTCACCGAAGACCGACCAGCCTTCGTTGAGCGTCAGGACTCTTGTCTGCAGGAGATAGCTCTCGCGGCCATGCTCGTGGCCAGGGTAGAGTCCCCGCGCTCCCATCTCGATCTCAAGCCGGGCGGCCGAGGGGATATTGGACCACGAGACGTTGTAGACAAGCCGTTCGCCAACGGTCAGTGGTTTGACGCGATTGAATGTTGTTGACCGTGATGGCGCGCTCCGCGGCACGGCCTGCCCCTGGGTTCTGACCGGCTCCATAAGGCTGATGGTCGGTAAGAGGATCAACAGCGCGCTGAGAAGAGCACGATTTCTCTTGTTTGATCGCATTCCCAAATTCATGAGGTGACCTCCACGCGTGGCGTCTGGTGAGGCACTGCCACTCAATCAGGCCGGAGTGGTGGTGCCGGTATGGACGGACTATCCGACCGCCTCGATCCCGGCAAGGATCGCACGAGCGGCGCTGAGTGGATCGGCGGCAGCGGTGATCGGCCGTCCAATGACGATAAAATTGGCGCCGGCCCGGATGGCCTCATCCGGGGTCATGACCCGCTGCTGATCGTTGAGATCTGCCCCGGCCGGACGAACTCCGGGCGTGAGAATGACAAAGTTGGGTGCATCGACGGCCGCGCGGATCGGTGCGATCTCAAGGGGGGAGGCCACCACCCCGTCAACACCGGAACTGGCGGCGAGTCGAGCGAGGCGCACGACCTGGTCGGGAATTGGAAGATCGATTCCAACCTCAGCGAGGGACTCGGCGGTGTGACTGGTGAGTATCGTCACACCGAGAATGAGGGGACGGGCAAGCCCTTCGCGCTGGCAGACGTCGTTGACGGACTCGACCGTTGTCTGCATCATCCGGGAGCCTCCGAGCGTGTGCAGATTGAAGACACTCACACCAAGGCGTGCCGCCTCGATTCCGGCCATCGCGACAGTGTTTGGGATATCGTGAAACTTGAGGTCGAGGAAGACCTTCTCTCCCCGTGCGATCAGTTCGCGCACTATCGACGGGCCAGCGGAGGTGAAGAGCTGTTTTCCTATCTTGAACATCCCGACTGTTCCCCGGAGCCGCGTTACCAGCGCCAGAGCTTCATCCGGTGTCGCCACATCGAGCGCGACAACAATCGGGTTACGAAGTGCAAGTGAAGCCATCATCCGGAACCTCTCAATCATCATCAACCGTTACATTCACCAATCCTGACCGTAACACGGTCGTCAAATCGATTGCAATCACCCTGACTATTCGAGCCGGAGACTGCCAATCAGCTCGCGAATCGATTCGAGTCGGTGCTGGTGGCAGTAGCTGGCGAGCCCGGCGACAATCTTCATTGTTGCCGCAGGATCGTAGAAGTTGGCAGTACCGACCTGGATGGCGGCGGCTCCGGCAATGATAAATTCGAGGGCGTCATCGGCGGTGGCGATTCCGCCAATGCCAACGAGTGGAATTTTCACGACCCGGAAGACCTGATGGACGCAGCGGACCGCGATCGGCTTGATTGCCGGGCCGGAGAGTCCGCCGGTGATATTGGCCAGCCGTGGCCGGCGGGTATGGATGTCGATCGACATCCCGATTGCGGTGTTGATCAGTGAGATGGCATCGGCTCCGGCCTCCTCAACCGCACGACCCGCCGATCCGATATCAGCGACATTGGGCGAGAGCTTAACGATCACCGGACGGGTGGCAACACTTCGGACAGCAGCGGTCACGGCGGCGGCCTGACGCGGGTCATTGGCGAAGCTCTCACCTCCAGCCTTAACATTCGGGCAGGAGATATTCAGCTCGTAGGCGTCAATTCCTTCGCCGTCCTCGAGGATCTTGATCGCTTCGATGTACTGGTCGATCGTGTAGCCGAAGACATTTGGAATGATTCGTGCGCGGTATTGGCGCAGAAGCGGGAGCTTCTCAGTGACAAAGGCCCGGGCGCCAATGTTCTGGAGGCCGATGGCATTGAGCATTCCGCCATGGGTCTCAACGATTCGCCAGGGAGCATTACCACGCAACGGTGTTGCCGAGAGACCTTTGGTGCAGATTCCGCCCAGCCGGTCAAGGTCGACCAGTGCGGCCATATCCAGTCCGTAACCGCAGGTTCCACTGGCGGTCCAGACCGGATTCTGAAAGCGAAGGCCGGCGATTTCGACCGCCAGCAGATCGGAATCCTGAGGCGTGGATGGTTCGGTTGGTGGTGACTGATGGGTCTGTTCGTTACTCATGCTGTCCCGGATGAACTGACCGGAGAAGACTCTCCGGGATGAACTGCAGCAGAAACTTCTTGTCGTTGAGGAAGGTCAGCCGGTCGATCGCTGCGGCAAAAGGAAGCCAGGCGATATCGATGATCTCGTCATTTGGTTCAAAGTTACGCTCACTCCAGGGATCGCCATCGGGTGCCATATGCCAGTAGAAGACGATCTTGGGAGCGCCCTTCACCGGGTATCTCGTAAAGCCGGCGAAGTCGGTAATGACGGTCCGGTATCCGGTCTCCTCGAGAACTTCGCGTTGCGCGGCCGCCTCCAGCGTCGGATCATCAGGGTCGATATGGCCCTTCGGCAGCTTCCAGGCAAGGTCGTCACGGCTGAGAATGATCAGGATCTCCCGACCAGCCGTTCCGTCGCGCCAGACCAGTCCGCCGGCACAGTAATCGATCGGATGATGCTTCATGAGATCTTCTCCGCAGCTTTCAGTTGATCGGGACCGACCGGAGTCAGGCCATTCCAGGCCAGATCGTGGCTCCAGAAGACCGGGCCATCGGTGCAGACCTTCTGGTAGACAAACCCCTCCGGGCAGTCGGCTCTGACCGGCACCGCGCAGCCGACACAGATGCCAAAACCGCAGGCCATGGGTGCTTCGAGTGACAGCTGGGCGCCGACCCGATGTTCGGCGGCGATTTGGGCGACACGGTGGAGCATCGGATCAGGGCCGCAGGCGCAGATCAGAACCTGGTTACCGGCGGTGGCAAGATAGTCTTCGAGTGGTGCCGTTACGAAACCGCGGACTCCGACACTGCCATCGATGGTTGCCGTCAGGACCCGGTCACGACCGAGCAGTGACTGGAAGTCGGCGAGACCGCAGAGGTCACCCCGGCTGGCACCGCCAAGGAAGAGTCGGGTCGGGATCTGCCGTGCCACCAGTTCTGCGGCCAGCAGGTAGAGTGCCGGTGATCCGGCTCCACCGGCCACCAGCGCCACCTCGCAGCCATTCGCCGCATCGAGGTCGAATGAGCGTCCAAGCGGGCCAAGGCATTCGACCTCGTCCTTTGGCAGGAGACGAGCCAGGGCCTCGGTTCCACGCCCGATGATCTGGTAGATGAATTCGATTCGGGTGCTGTCGCGCGCCGGCTCGAATTTGTAGTAGGCCATTGCCCGGCGCAGCAGCGGCTCAATGGCCCCGCGGGCTTTGAGCATGGCGAACTGACCGGGTCTGACCTCCGGCAGATGAGCGGTTTGCAGTCGAAGCCGACCATACCGGCGGCCCGATTCCGCAATCGTGATCTCATTAAGCTCGACTCGGCCGATAAGGTCGATCATTCCGGTTAGCCCGTCCCCCATTTATTCCCTGCTTGATTCACTGGTTGACCATTGTTTGGCCGGGAACTACCCGACCGAATCCGCAGTCTACCAGAAATGCCGACGACAGAGAAAAACAGTCCGGTCGATCCGGCAAGAAAAAAGGGCAAGGCGGGCCTCTCCCAACCCGGCTTCTCTCTTCTTCTTCGTGAACCAATCAGGCACGGGGCTCGCCGGCGGTGAGTCCGGGGAGTACCAAAAAAGAGCCGGCCAAAAATGGGCTGAATGGACTAACCCCCCCCGGGCATGGTAACTTCCGAGCACACTTGGGGGAGGGCCGATGAATATAAACAAAATGTTCTCCGGGGTAATTGTCGCCATCATATTGCTGGCGATGTCGCCGATGGTTCTGATTCGGATCTGGCCACTGATCAACGATGTTAGTACGGGGCAGACGCCGGAATATCCGGATATCCAACCGCAGCATTTTTCCGGTTTGGCAACCGGAACGGCCTTTGATCTCGCGCTCGCGACGGCCGAGTCGATGGGATGGGAGCTGCGGGAGGCCAATCGTGATCAGGGAGTGATCGAGGCGGTCGCCACGGTTCCGGTCTTCCGTTTTCGTGATGACGTGACAATCACGATCACCGGCGAGACGGGGGAGGCGGTGGTCAATATCCGATCCAGGTCGAGGGTTGGAAAGAGCGATCTCGGCGAGAATGCGCGCCGCATCCGTCGTTTTCAGGCGGCACTGGCCGCACAGATCAGAAAGTAGTGCGGCGGAGAGAGCGGACGATGGGAGAGGTGGAGGATCTATGCACTTTATCGAAAAATTCCGGTTGATGACGGAGGCCGGGATCAACCGGGTTCTGATGCGGATGGCATCCCAGATTGTCGAGAACAATCCTGACCTTGACAATGTCATCCTGGTCGGTATCAGGCGGCGGGGGGTACCGCTCGCCGCACGATTGGCGACGAAGATCCTCGAGATGGAAGGGGTGACGGTGACGACCGGGGCGCTCGACATTACCCTCTACCGCGATGATCTGAGCACAGTTGGCGATCGACCGGTCGTTAACCGGACGGAGCTTCCGGGAAATATCACCGGCAAGACGATCATCCTCGTCGATGATGTTCTCTACACCGGGCGAACCGTGCGGGCGGCGCTCGATGAGTTGATCGACTTTGGCCGTCCGCACCGGGTTCAGCTCGCGGTGCTGGTCGATCGTGGCTGGCGTGAACTCCCGATCCAGGCCGACTACGTCGGCAAGCAGCTTCCAACCTCCGAACGGGAGATTGTCAAGGTGATGCTGCCGGAGTTTGACGAGACCGAACAGGTCATCGTCGTCGAGCCTGAATAGTCGGCGCGACAGCCGCCGGGGAGAGCCGTAACGGTATGCCATTACAACGGAAGGATCTGCTCGCGATTGCCGATTTGAGAGCGGAGGAGATTGAACTGATCCTTGACACCGCCGAGACTTTCCGGGATGTCAGTACGCGTCAGATCAAGAAGGTTCCACCGCTGCGCGGCAAGACGGTCATCAATCTCTTCTTCGAGGCCTCGACGCGTACGCGGACCAGCTTTGAGATCGCGGCGAAGCGTCTTTCGGCTGACGCCATCAACATATCGGCCTCGACCTCCAGTGTGGTCAAGGGTGAGACGCTGGTCGACACCGCGCTCAACCTGCAGGCGATGGCACCTGACGCGATCGTCATTCGTCACAGTTCGGCGGGAGCACCCCACCGGATAGCGGGGATCGTTCGGGCCTCGGTGATCAATGCCGGGGATGGGGCGCACGAGCATCCCACCCAGGCACTGCTCGACGCGCTGACCATCCGACACCGCAAGGGGCGTCTTGCGGATTTGAAGGTTGCAATCATTGGTGACATTCTGCACAGCCGGGTGGCCCGATCAAATATCCACCTTCTGACGCGGATGGGAGCGGACGTCGTGCTGGCTGGTCCGCGCACTCTGCTGCCGTTCGATCTTCTCCGTGGGGTTGAGGCCGGCAGCGGGAGCCTTCGCTTTGCCACCTCGGTGGAGGAGGCGATCCGTGGGGCCGATGTTGTCATGACACTCCGCATCCAGCTTGAGCGTCAGTCCGGCGGGTTCTTTCCGAGTTTGCGTGAGTACTCGATTCGTTACGGGCTCAACCGCCGCCGACTTGAGCTGGCGAAATCGGATGCAATCATTCTCCATCCCGGGCCGATCAACCGTGGAGTCGAGATCGACTCGGATGTCGCGGATGGATCATCATCGGTCATTCTCGATCAGGTCGAGAATGGAGTTGCGGTGCGGATGGCGGTTCTTTACCTGCTGGCCGGGGGTGAGTCGTCTTGAAAAATATGCTGATCAGAAATGGAAGGGTTATCGATCCGGCGCAGGAGATTGACGCATCGCGAGACGTGCTGATCTCCGATGGACGGATAGCCGCAATCGAGCCACGGATTGAGACGGCGGAGGCTGAGG
>JBEGMZ010000132.1:0-7751 GCA_041182745.1 Acidobacteriota bacterium | reverse complement strand
GTCAGAAGTTCCTCCTTGCCAGTCGGGTAGTTTCCGCCATGCCAATGGATGTAGAGCAGGCCAGGGGCCTTCGGCGCCCTCTTCTCCGGGATCAGCAGAATGGCCGGGACGGTCTCAAAGCCATTGAGATCAAGCTCAAGGTGTTCAAGGGTGTAGCCTGGTCCCTGTTCGACCCGGCGCAGCCTCGGCGGCCCCGGGCGATGGCTCCACGGAAGATCTCCAAGCAGCCCCCAGAGCTGACGGCGACGGCGCTGCTGGTAGCGAGTGAAGGCCGACCGGCTGGCAAATGGCGGAGGGGACTCGGGCGCGAGGCCGGCCGCTCCCAACCCGCCAATCGATTGCAGCAGAAATTCACGTCGGTCTGATATGTTATCTTCGTCGATCACGGCTGGCTGCTCCTCGGGATGATGGTCTGATCTGAGCGCCCGGTCTCCCCCGCAGAGCTGGGAAGTGGCAGGCCATGCTGGCGCAGGAAGCTGAGCTGATCCCAGTAACCGCGCTGAAAGTGTATCTTACCGTTGATGACCTGGAAAAAGCCGCACCCACGAAGCCCGAGCGGATCACGCCATTCAAGAATGGCCCACTCGCCATCCGTGAAGACATTTTCGACCAGACAGACCATCGTGGCGGTGGCAAACTCACGCCTGAACATCTCACGAATCGCCTCGCGACCGACAACGGGAGAGAGCGCGACCTGATGATTGACGGCATCTTCGTGGTAGAGGGCTGCCAGCCGCTCAACATCAGCGGCATTGAAGGCCTCGACCCAGTTCAGAAGAATATCACGCGGTGACTCGATCATCCGATCACCCCCTGCCTCCGGCCAACCCGATCAAAAGCGTCGATCGCCCGGTCGATGTCCGTCGTGGTGTGGGCCGCTGAGATCTGCACCCGGAGCCGGGCCTCGCCCTTCGGCACAACCGGATACCATAAGCCCTTGACGTAGACGCCTTCAGCCAGCAGCTTGCGGCTCATCACCTGGGCGACGGCGGCCTCACCGAGCATCACCGGCACGATCGGGTGCATCCCTTCAATGATCGTGAACCCAGCCCGGACAATCCCGGCTCGAAACCGGGCAGTGTTTTCACGGAGTCGACCGACAACGCCGGGATCGGCCTCGATCAGCTCAATCGCGGCGAGCGAACCCGCAACGACCGCCGGCGGCATGGTATTGGAGAAGGTGTTGGGACGTGACTTCTGCCGCAGGAACTCGATCAGTTCCCGTCGACCGGCAATAAATCCCCCACTGGCTCCGCCGAGTGCCTTGCCAAACGTTCCGGTGATGACATCGATGCGGCCGTGAACTCCGAGCTCCTCCGGAGTCCCACGGCCAGTCAGCCCGATGACACCTGAAGCGTGCGATTCGTCGACCAAGAGGAGTGCATCGTGTTCACGAGCCAGCGCCACCAGTTCCGGCAGCGGAGCGAGGTGGCCTTCCATCGAGAAGACCCCATCGGTCGCGATCACCTTCAACCGGTAGCCCTTTTGATGATCCTCCGCGAGGAGTTCCCGCAGGTGGGCCACATCTCGGTTCCGGTAGACCCGCGAGACGACCTGCCTCGCGATCCCACGGCAGAGCCGAACCCCATCAATGATGCTCGCGTGGTTGTACTGGTCGCTGTAGATCACATCTTCAAAGCCGGCAGCCTGACCAAACTCGTTGGCGAACAGCCCGGTGAAGAAGGCCTCATTGGCGGCAAAACAGGAGCCGTGAAGGATTGCCGACTCGCACCCGGTGAAGGACGCGATCCGTCGCTCCAGTTCGAGGTGGATGGGCTGAGTTCCGCAGATGAAGCGGACCGACGACATTCCAAATCCCCACTCATCGAGGCCCCGCCGCGCCGCCTCCTTTATCCGCGGATGGTTGGCCAGCCCAAGGTAGTTGTTGGAGGCGAGCATGATCTCCTCGCGCCCGGCCACCCTGACCCGTCCACCCTGCTCACCATCGAGCGGAACCTCATACTTGTAGGTCTGTTGCTGCTCAAACTGGTCAAGTTCTCCCTGCAGTGTCGCGTAAAGCTGTTCCGGATTCATGCCGTCGCCTCCACCCGGAAGCCCGGATCAGTGGTCAACAGAACCTTCACCGCCTCCTGGCTTCGCATCAGCTCAAAGCCGGCCTCAAAGTTCTCGAGCAGGATCGGGCGTGGCGAGACGATCTTCTCCAGCTTCGCCCGAAGCCCCGACTTGTCGGCCGCGAGCAGATCGAGCATCGTATACCAGGTCTCGAACATCCGCCGCCCGAAGATGCCGCGCATCGTCACCCCCTTCCAGACAATGTAGTTTCCAACGTCGAACTGCGGCAGCGGTCGTGACGGGATGCCAAGCAGCATGATCTGGCCGCCATTCCTGACCAGTCGGCCGGCGTCATCATAGGCCGGGGCAGATCCGCTCATCTCGAGTATGACGTCAACTCCGCCGCCGTGTTCATCAAGAACGCGCTGGTAAAGCTCGGCCTTCTGCCCCGGTGAGTTGGTCTCATTCGTATCGAAGCAGAAATCGGCTCCCATCTCGCGCGCGACCTCGAAGCGGCGGCGCAGATGCTCGGTATCGTGACCTCCCGGACTGGAGAAGTCAGTGACGTAAATTCGGGTTGCCCCGAGCGCTCGCGCCACCGCCGTCGCCATCATCCCCTGCGTTCCGCAGCCGAGGATCGCCACTGTTCGGCCGGAGACCTCTCCCTCCATCACGGTGTGGACGGCATTCCCGAGCGCGTCAAGAAAGGCTCCAAATCGGGGCGGAATCATCGCCTTGCCGCCAAAACGCTCGAGGTTGATCACATTTTCTGCTGGAACAACAACGTAGTCGGCGAAGGTTCCGTGCTGATGTACTCCCTTCACCTTGACGTTCTGGCAGACGTGTTTCTGGCCCGTCATGCACTGCAGGCAGTAGCCGCAGGCAATGTGCATCTCGCTGGTCACATAGTCACCAACCCGGACCAGGTCGTTGGAGACACCTCCGCCGACTTCAACCACTTCACCACAGAACTCGTGGCCGATCACCAGTGGCGAGTATCTTCCGGGATCGTTGCCGAGGTGGCGCAGCATCTCGTCCTGGATGCCGCGTCGCGACGGCGAATAGTAGATGCCATAGTCGGTACCGCAGATCCCGGCGGCGATCACCCTGATCTTGACCTCCGACGGACTGGGTCGTGGCTCCGGCTCGTTCTCGAAGTAACGCAGTCCCTCCTCTTCAAGTCGGTATTTCTTCAGTGCTCTCATAACCCCTTCTCTGGCCTCGCGTCCACCGGCTTCGTGCTCTCCGGCTCCGCAGACCTTGTCGGGCTGGCCGCATGACCGATCCCGATCGAATGTTTTCCGTACCTGCCAGTTGAGTCAGACCTGGTACTTGTCCCAGGGTTTACGGTACTGGTAGGTCAACAAATTATTCGCTTCACGGTCTCCAATAAACTGTTCCTTCCCGGCATCCCAGCTGAGTGTCCGGCCAAGGCGGGTCGCGATGTTACCGAGGTGGCACATAGTCGCGGTGAGGTGCCCCTCTTCGACATCAGCGATCGGGGTCTGGCGACTCCTGACACAGTCGAGGAAGTTGCGGATGTGCAGATCCTCCATCTTCCGCGCTTCTCCCTTCTCCTCCATCGGCTCCATTGCCGGTACGGTATTCCGATTCTTCAAACCACGCCAGACCTCGGGAATGACAGAATAGCCATCACGCATGATCGTCAGCGACCCCTTGGTGCCGTGGAAGACGAGATACTCATCCCGGAGCTGGTTGACTTCACGCCCGGACCAGGTGACCAGGCAGTCATCGAACTGATAGATTATCTCCTGAACATCAGGCGTCTGACCACCGTCTTTCAGTTCATACCGACCACCGAATGAGGTGATGGCCCGCGGCCCCCTCGCCTTCAGCATCCAACGGGCAATATCAAGGTTGTGAGCGCCCCAGTTGGTCATCTGTCCGCCGGAATAGTCCCAGAACCAACGAAAGTGGTAGATGCAGCGGAACGGATCATAGGGCACAGCGGGGGCCGGACCGAGCCACATCTCCCAGTCGAGCTCCTTCGGCCTCTCCGGGCCCAGCTCGACCGGCTTGAATCCGGGCATGGCGTTGCGGGTGAAACCGGCACTGATCTTGTGAACCGGACCAATTAGGCCATCCTGGATTAGTTTGACCGCCTTCTGGTAATGAGGGCCGGAGCGCTGCTGGCTGCCGGTCTGGACGACACGATGGTTCCGCCGCGCCGCTTTGACCATCTGCCGTCCCTCGGCGACGGTCAATGAGAGCGGTTTCTCGACGTAGACATCCTTGCTGGCGGCGCAGGCGAGGATGGTCGGAATGGCGTGCCAATGGTCAGGAGTGGCAATGACCACCGCATCGAGCTCCTTCAGCTCAAGCAGGCGGCGAAAGTCGCGATATGTCTTGAGCCCGGGGGCGGTGGCTGCCGCCCGATTGAGAAAGTTCGCGTAGACATCACAGACGGCAACCGGGTTGACATCCTGATTGAGCAGAAACTTCTTCCAAATGGCCGTACCGCGATCACCGCAGCCGATGAGACCGATGTTGATCCGGTCGTTTGCTCCGCGAATCCGCAGATGTCCAATCGCCCCAAGAGTGCTGGAAGCCAGCGCCCCCCTCGTAAAATCGCGTCTCGATCGATTCTCCATCCTGCTCTCATCCTCCTCTGTCTCTATCCGAAATTCTTTCTCGGGTCTAATTACGATCAACCTCGGCAACGTATCGATTGAGCTCACGGCGAAGCTCGCCGTAGTACTCGATCGCACTCCGTCCGACCCGGCGGTCAGCATCGCTGATCATACGGTAGATACTGGTCAGCTGATCGATCAGCATCGGCTGCGGGTAGGAGCCGGGAGCAGTGACCAGTTTCTCGCGCACGGCTCTGAGCCGGGTTGCCCGTTCTGCGGGCGCGTCGATGAGCTGACGATCGATCCGCCTCACGAGTGCCCGTGCATCGCGTGACGCCGTCCGGACCTTCGAGATCAAATCGAGTTGCTCACGAAGATCAGGGAGTGTCACCCCATCCCTGACAAGCCGTGGATCGAGCTTCAGCACGAGGGGCTGCGAAAGGCTCCACCCGGCGGTGGAGAGCCTGACCGAATACCGGCCAGGCAGGGCCAACGGGCCGGGGAGGTCACGTCCCGCCGCTGACTCCTCCGCCTCCCCGTGCCGCAGATCCCAGACGAAACGGTTGAGACCGGGCCGAGCGGTTAGTCGCCCTGGTGGAGCGCCGCCGCTGACCGGCGCACGCATCCCCTGGGTTGGGCGTGTGGCGTCTTCGTTGGCCCGCCCCTGATAACGCCGGATAACGATTCCGGTTGAATCAAGAATCTCCAGCTTCAGATCATCCCCGATCTTCTGACTGAGATAGTAGTCGATTGTCGCCCCGGGAGGCGGATACTCCGGCACGGCGGCACCAGCCCCGCGCCCACCCATAGCCGGATGGCGGGTTCGGAGCGCCGCCCGTGGTGCCAGAAGCAGCGCTGGTGCTCCCACCGGATCCTTCATCTGGTGCAGGGGCGTCAGGTTGTCGAGAATCCAGAACGAGCGGCCCATTGTCGCCACCACCAGATCCGTGCGATGTACGCGCAGGTCGGTGACCGGCGTCACCGGCAGGTTGAGCTGGAGTGAATGCCATCGCTCTCCCTGGTCGAAGGAGACAAAGAGCCCAAACTCCGTTCCGGCATAGAGAAGGCCCTCGCGATCCGGATCCTCTCGCACGACTCGCGTCGGATAGTCCGCCGGAATCCCATTCTTTCCGTCCGTCAGCTGCCGCCAGGTCGCACCGTAATCGTTGGTCAGGTAGATGTACGGCCTCCAGTCATCGAGCAGATATCGATAGATGGCAAGATAGGCTGAGCCCTTTCGATGCGGTGAGGGCTCGATATTCTGGACTCGACCGCCCGGCGGCAGCCCGGCCGGGGTTACCCGCTTCCAGGTCCGCCCATTGTCGCGTGAAACGTGCACCGGGCCATCGTTCGCCCCTGCCCAGAGGAGTCCCGGCTCGAGGGTCGATTCGCGGAAGGCATAGATTGTCGAGTAGACCTCCTCACCCGTAATGTCACGTGTGATCGGTCCTCCCGAGATCACCTGCTTCTCCGGCTCGTTCGCCGTCAGGTCAGGGCTGATCACACTCCACGTCACCCCCTCGTCGAGTGAACGGTGCACGACGTGCGATGCATGGTAGATCACCCGCGGATTGTGCGGCGAAACCTCGAGCGGTGAAACACGCTGGAAACGGTACCTGATGTCACGTGGATTGTGGCCATATCGGTTCTGCGGGTGAACCCAGTAGCTGACGATCTGCCCCGTCTCCTGATTCATCCGATAGAACTCACCCTTGCAGGCCCCATAGACGATCTTCGGATCGCGCGGATGGGGCACGATCGGGCCAGTCTCACAGCCGGGCCCGGTTGTCCAGAGCTGGAGTGGATCGTCGACCCGGTCGACCATCGGCGGCAGGCTTGGCACAATCAGCGTCGTGTTGTCCTGCTGCGCGCCGTAGAGCCGGTAGGGGTGCTGGTTATCGACCGCTACCTGGTAGATCTCAGCCGTCGGTTGATTGTAGATCGTCGACCAGCTCGCGCCACCATTGAGCGAGACATTGGCCCCGCCATCATTCGACTGGATCATCAGCTCCGGATTGTCAGGATTAATCCACATCCCGTGGTTATCGCCGTGTGGCGTTGGGACGGCGCCAAAGCTCTTTCCGCCATCCGCCGAACGCCAGAGGGCGAGGTTGTTGACCCAGACCACTTCCGGATTCTTTGGATCGACATCGATGTAGGTATAGTAGAAGGGACGCGAAATCAGAGCAGCCGATCGGTTGACCTGCCGCCAGGTCGCCCCGGAATCGGTTGAGCGATAGACTCCACCCGCGCCACCATCCGCTTCAAGGATCGCATAGAGCTGATGCGGAGCCGTGTGACAGAGATCGACGTCGACCTTGCCAATGAGTCCGGTCGGCAACCCCTTCGTCAGGTGGGTCCAGGTCGCTCCACCATCGGTGGTCTTGTAGATACCGGTCTTCGCCGCCGGGCCGCCACTGAGGATCGTCCAGGGGCGACGCACCGCCTGCCAGGCTCCAGCGTAGAGCTCATCCGGATTCTCCGGATTCATCGCCAGCGAGACGATCCCAGTCTCGCGGTCGATGAAGAGCACCTTCTGCCAGGTCTCACCGCCATCGATCGTCCGGAAGAGACCACGCTCCTCATTGGGTCCAAACGGCTGGCCAAGCGCCGCGACGTAGGCGATCAGCGGCTGCCGTGGATGGATTCGGATTGCCCCGATCTGCCCGGTCTCACGGAGCCCGACGCCGCGCCAGGTCTTTCCACCGTCGGTCGACTTCCAGACCCCACGGCCACGAATGACATTGCTGCGGATTGCCGCACTTCCCGTGCCAACATAGATTACGTTCGGATCGGAATCGGCGACCGCGATCGCCCCGATCGAGGCGGTATCAATGTAGCCGTCAGAGATGTTGGTCCAGTTATGCCCGGCATCAGTCGTCTTCCATACCCCGCCACCGGTGGCTCCCATATAGAAAGTGTGCGGCTGACGTCGGTGTCCGGCAATCGCCGTCACCCGTCCTCCGCGTGCCGGGCCGATCGAACGGTATCGCATCCCCTGAAGCCACATTTCGGGCGAAGTGCCGGGTGATCCAGCTGACTGCCCCCGAGCTCGGTCGACTCCGACCAGCAGGGTCAATGAGAGAAGACCGATCAGCGCGACCCTCACCATCGCCAGACAGACCGCCCTGGCCAGACTTGTTTGTA
>JBEGMZ010000131.1:0-8704 GCA_041182745.1 Acidobacteriota bacterium | reverse complement strand
TTCCGACATTGATGTCCTGCTTGAAGACAATGTTCTCATTGTCGGCCGAGGCGTTGATGATCGGAAAGACCTTCAGCGCGTCGACGACCGCCTTGATGATGAAAGGCATGAAGGTCAGTTTCGCACCATTCCGCTCCTCGAAGCTCTTCTTCATCCTGTCGCGCAGCCGGGCAATATTGGTGAAATCGACTTCGAAGTAGGTGGTGACGTGGGCCGAAGTGCGGCGGCTATTGAGCATATTCTCGGCGATGCGGCGGCGCATCGTCGTCAACGCCTCGATCCTTACCCGCTCACCGGCGGCGTGAGTGGGGACAGTCGGAGCGGGTGGCGCCGCCGGAGCCGGTGCCGCCACGGAGGGGACAGCAGCTGGTGCTGACACCGCCGTTGGGGCCTGCCGACTGGCGATAAAACCGAGAATGTCGTCCTTGGTGATACGTCCACCAAGCCCGGTCCCGGGAACCTGGGTCAGGTCAACGCTGTTCTCACGGGCAATGTTCCGTACGAGGGGGGATGAGCGAAGTGACTTCTCCTCTTCGGGGGCCGGAACGGGCGGAGCCACGGGAGCCGCAACCGGTGTTTGAACCGGCGGCGGGGCTGGCGCCGACTTCGGAGCTGGCGGAGGCGGCGCTGGTGCCGCGGCCACTGGCGCGGGCTTCGGCGCTTCGACGGGCGGAGGAGCTGGCGCAGGGGCGGCTGCGCCTTCGGAGAGACGGGCAATGACGGAGTTGACGTGGACCGTATCCCCCTCCCTGGCCAGAATCTCGGTCAGGGTTCCGGCGGCGGGTGAGGGGATCTCCGCATCGACCTTATCGGTCGAGATCTCGAGCAACGGTTCATCGCGCTGGACGGAGTCGCCGACCTTCTTCAACCATTTAACAATCGTTCCCTCGGCGATCGACTCGCCCATCTGGGGCATAAGGACATCAGTAGCCATGATTCACTCCTCAGTATGATCAGTATGCCGGTCAAAAGCCGGGGTCTAGATGCTGGTTGCCATGCCGTGCACCGCCTCTGCCGCCTCCATGATCGATTCAGAGAGGGTTGGATGGGCGTGCATGATGTGGCCAAGTGCTTCGGTTGTCGCTTCAAGTCCCAGCGCAACACAGGCTTCGCCGAGCAGATCGGTGGCGTGCGGCCCCATGATATGGACACCGAGAATCTCGTCATACTTTGCGTCGCTGATGATCTTGACGAAGCCCTCGGTCTCACCAAGGATGATCGCCTTGCCGAGCGCCGAGAAGGGGAACTTGCCGATCTTGACATCGTAGCCCTTCTCCTTCGCCTTCGCCTCGGTCAGACCGACGCTGCCGATCTCCGGCTCGCAGTAGGTGCAGTTGGGGACCAGATTGTAGTTGATCGGATGGGGATTCTTTCCGGCGATATGCTCGGCGGCGAGACAGCCCTCCTTCGAGGCAACGTGGGCAAGCCACGGGGTAGGGATGACATCGCCGATCGCGTAGACATTGGGCTCGGCGGTTCGCATAAACTCGTCGACCTTGAGATAGCCGCGGTCGCTCTCGACCCTGGTATTCTCGAGGCCAAGGCCATCGGTCACCGGACGCCGTCCGACGGCAATCAGCAGAGTCTCGGCATTGATCTGGCCGGGCTTGCCATCAGCGCCGGTGTAGCTGATCTCGACATTGTCCTTATTGACCTTGACCGACTCGAAGCGGGTACTGGTCATGACATTGATCTTGCGGCGGCGGAAGGACTTCTGCAGCTCGGCCGAGGTCTCTTCATCCTCGATCGGGACAAGGCGCGGGAGCAGCTCGATGATCGTGACGTCAGAGCCAAACCGCTTGAAGACCGAGGCGAACTCGACTCCGACGGCGCCAGCGCCGAGCACGACCATCGACTTCGGCACGTGGTCAAAGTCGAGCAGCTGGTCGCTTGTTACCACACGCGAGGAGTGAACATCGACTCCGGGCAGCAGGCGTGGGGCGGACCCGGTCGCGATGATCACGTTTTTGGTCGCGATATCCTGCTTACTCCCAGCCGCATCCGTCACCGTCACGCGCCCCTTGCCCTCGAGCTTGCCGTGCCCCTTGAAGACGGTGATCTTGTTCTTCTTCATCAGGAATTCAACTCCCTTTGAGAGACGACTGACCACCTTGTTCTTCCGGTCCATAACCTTGTTGAAATGGAGCTTGAAGCCCTCAACACTGACTCCGAACTCGCTCGGGTCGGAGACCATATCGAAGACGTGGGCGGAGTGGAGCAGTTCCTTGGTTGGAATGCAGCCGCGCAGAAGACAGGTTCCGCCAAGATCCTTGTCCCGTTCGATGATCGCTGTTTTGAGCCCCAGCTGGGCCGCTCGAATCGCGGCAACATAACCTCCCGGCCCGGCCCCGATAATCGTCACGTCGAATTGATCTGCCATATCCCTCCCCTGAAATGGATCAAAGTCCGCCAGAACTCCGGTCTCTTGTCGCTTTATCGCGAGTCACTTTATCGCGAGTCACTTCGTCCCGGCTGGTCATCCGGTACGACAAGCTGAGCGCACCGGACCCTTCCGATCAAATGGTGATCATAAACAGTGGAGGTTCAATTTGCAAAGGAGTAGCCGGACGGACTAGCGGCGGAGGGCGTGGCGGGCAGCAAGGACGAGAGCCGCCGCCTCATCCGCGGATGAAGCCATGGCGGTGAGATGGCCCATCTTGCGGCCGACCTTCGGCTCGAGCTTGCCGTAGAGGTGGAGTTTGACCTGGTCAAAACGACAGGCGGCGGCCCAGTCGGGCTCACCATCCTGCCAGAGGTCACCGAGCAGGTTGGCCATCGCGGCCGGACGGAGCAGCTCGGTCGAGCCGAGTGGAAGTCCGCAGACGGCCCGCAACTGTTGCTCGAACTGGCTGGTGACGCAGGCGTCGAAGGTGAGGTGGCCGGAGTTGTGTGGACGCGGGGCAAGTTCGTTGATCAGCAGTCGCCCATCCGTGGTCAGAAAGAACTCGACGCAGAGGACACCGACCACTTCAAGCTGCTCGAGAACAGCTCGGGCGATCGAGATGGCTTCATCCATCACTGTGGGTGGCACCCGGGCCGGCGCGAGCGACAGGTCAAGAATGTGGCGCTGATGGGCATTTTCGATCACCCCCCAGTGGACAAACGAGCCATCGATGCCGCGCGCGGCGACAACCGAGAGTTCGCAGGCAAAGTCGACGAAGGCCTCGAGTATCATCTCCTGCGAACCGGCGGCGGCGAGGGCGGGGGCGGCATCCGGTGGGCAGTTGATCCGGGTCTGTCCCTTTCCGTCATATCCAAAACCGGCCGTTTTGAGAATGGCCGGATATCCAAAGTCGGCGAGCGCAGACTCAAGTTCAGCCAGCGAACGGACCGGACGGAAGGGGGTCACCGGAAGCCCTTTTGACGACAGAAAAGTCTTTTCACGCAGGCGATGCTGGGTGATATGAAGGACGCGCCCGCCAGGTCGGACCGGGGCAAACTCGGCCGCCGCCTCGGCTGTCGCCGAGAGAACATTCTCAAACTCGAAGGTGACGACATCGACCGCGGCGGCAAAGCTCCGCACCGCCGGCAGGTCGTCATATTGCGCCCGGATCTCGACGTCGGCGATCTGACCGGTCGGCGTGTCGGTCTCGGGCGAGAAGGTGTGAACCCGATAGCCCATGCGCCGGGCGGCAATCGCGAACATCCGGCCAAGCTGGCCACTGCCGAGAACCCCGATCACCGCACCGGGCAGAATTGGTTCAATCCGCTCTTTCACAATCTAAACGCAGTCACTGGTTAGGGCGCTGGAAGTCTGTCACCAAGAACCGAAGCCGTCTGCTGCTCGCGAAACTGCCGGAGCTGCTCGCGCAGGGCGGGCCAGGTTGTGGCGAGAACAGCGACGGCAAGAAGAGCCGCATTCATCGCTCCGGCCTTGCCGATCGCCAGAGTGCCAACCGGGACTCCGCTTGGCATCTGCACAATCGAGAGCAGCGAGTCGAGCCCCTTGAGGGCCTTGCTCTCGACCGGCACGCCAAGAACCGGCAGGATGGTCTGAGCGGCAACCATTCCCGGGAGATGGGCCGCGCCACCAGCTCCGGCGATGATCACCTTCAGTCCACGCGACTCGGCTGTCGACGCATACTCGGCGAGCCAGACTGGAGTACGATGGGCCGAGACGATCCGGCATTCGTGCGGGACCTGGAACTCAGTCAGCACCTCGCTGGCGTGCCGCATAGTATCCCAATCACTCTTGCTCCCCATGATCACCCCGACCAGTGGTCGCTCTGTCTCTCCCATCCCAATCTCTCCTCTTTAGCCCGGACGAACTGACCCCGGACGAACTCTGAGAGCAACATCATTACAGATGATCGTGGCGAAAGTCCAGTTTACGGCAGGTCAGGATGAGATATCTCCACGGTCGATTAAGGGTAATCGCACCATCCCTCCGGAGAAGGCAGGGGGGGCACAAATGCTGATTCAGCCGGCCGGCAGGGGAAACTCGATCACGGCCTCGGCAGCGAATTCAAGAAAGTGGAGTGAGCGTCCCTGGCCGTAACGGTTGAGCACGACACCGACAATCGCTCCGCCATCAGCGCGGGCGAACTTCATCCACCCCGCACGGCTGGCTGGGATTATGGTCGACAGACGAGGTGTCACCCGCGGACTGCGGTCAGTGATCGGCAATCTCCATTGGCGGCGGGTGGAGCTGGCGACAAAGGAGTGGGCGGACTCGACGTCACTGTAGACCACTCCGTGGAGGTCGCCAATGGTTCGGAGGCCGCTGACCAGACTGCCCTCAATTCGATCGACGATCACGAGGCTCTCAGCCCCCTCCCCCGGGCCCGGAAGATGGCTGACCGCGAGTCTTGACGGGAGCCGCTGGTAGTGATTCCCATCGAAGATCAGTTCACCGGTCATCGCAACAGGGTCAACCGACACCGGTTCTCGCTCGATCGCCCGGATCGAGATGGCCGTAAAGTTCCCCGCCTGGCCTGACTCCAGTTTCAGATACTGGCTGCCGACAAGATGGTTGAAATTGATCGGGAGACCGGTCTGGGGATCGACGGCGATGGCGAGAAGATAGCCGGCAATGTCCGGATCGACCTCAGAGGCAAGGAGGCTGACCGTCTGGCTCGGTGTCAGCCAGATGAGACTGTCGGCGGTTGCCGCCGTTCCGCCATTGATCCAGAAGAGACGAACTGCGACTTCCCGGTTCTGACTGGTATTGGTGAGAGTCAGGCGAGAGTCCTCAGCCTGGGGCCTGACCGAGAGTGAACTGTAGGCCGGATAGATCAGAATTGAGCCGGGAGTCTGGCCTCCGGAAGACCCCGCGAAGCCCGGATAGCTGACGCAGTCAGCCGGGGGGCTGTCGATATTGCGCGGACGCGGCCGATCGACTCGCCAGTCAGCCCCGTTCTGATTGGTCTCACGGCATCCGTCACCCCAGCGAATGAGCGCGGTCGTAGCGCCCGGAGCGTCAGCGGGCGCCTCACCTTCAAAGCAGCTGGCTGTGCTTCCATAGCCGACCAGATCGGCGCGCGCCTCGCCAACCGGACAGCCGGCGGGATGAGTGCCCGGCTGGCGTGTCAAAAGCAGCGTGCCTCCGCTTGCGCTGAGGTTGATGCTGCCGGTAGCGTTTGAAGCCGGTGGCGGGGAACCGGTGCTGCCACCGCCAAGTCGGATCAGGTAGTAGCGGCCTGCCGGCAGGTCTCCGTCAAGCTCGACCCGGGACCAGGAGCCGGCAGAGGTGCTGGCATACTGAATCGACCATCCGGCCAGGCTGACGGTCTCACGGCCGCGGTTGACCACCTCGACCCAGTCGTGAGAGTAGATCGCCCCGCTGTTCCCACCGGAAGCATAGACCTGACTGATCAGAATCGGGGAGGGCGGACCCGGAGCGACGACGTTCAGCTCGATCGTCAATTGCCCCTCACGCCCCTCTCCATCGCGAATTGTCACCGCCAGACCGTATCTGCCAGCCTGAAGCATAGCTGGCAAAGAGTGACGGATCGAATAGCGGCCATCTCCGGCCTGCTCATCCGCGCCTTTACCATCATCGGTGAGGGGCTGCGCGGCGACTCCACCGACCGACCGCAGATCGACCGTCACGCCAAGCGAGCTGCTCGATGGATTGGTGCCCGGACTGACCGCAACCTCAAGAACAATCGGGCTGCCGGACTGCGCCGGATTCGGCCGCGCCAGCCCAATCCCGGTCGGAGTGGTTAGCTGACCACAGATCAACGCCGGGGATGCTCCGTTGAGCGGTAGCGGTGGCGCGGTGATGAAGTCGGTGCGGTTCTGATCGGTATCCCGGCAGCCACGATCGAGCCGCGTGACGGCAGTCGCACTGCCCGGGGAGGGCGTCGGCCCCGCCCCCTCAAAGCAGGCGGTGCCCGTGCCATACCCTACCCGATCGACAACCTCCGACCCGCCCGGGCAGATGGTGCCGCTGGCAATGGCGGTGCTCGTCCGGGTCAGCACAATCTTGCCAGCACTGGCCGCGAGCGAAACTGTCCCGCTCAGATCAGGGGCTGGCAATGGCGCTCCGCCTCCGCCTCCCGACGCCTGCTGCACAAGATACCTTCTCCCCGGAGCCAGAATTCCGGTGAGGAGAGTCCGCTGCCAGGTTGTTCCCGTGGCGGAGGCGTAATGGAGCGCCCAGCCACCCAGATCGACCGCCGCCCCACCGGTGTTGTAGAGCTCGATGAAGTCGTTTCGCCACGGAGCCCCGGAATTCCCTCCACCTCCATAGACCTGGCTGACAACCACGCCTTTCGCCGGCTGGAACGGTTCGGTCACTCCGGAGGCCTCGGCACGGTCGATGACCGGCAGTCGCGATCCAGCGGTGACCAGAGCCAGCAGTATCATCCGCAACAGCGGCCACCCGACCCGACCTGGCTGGCATCGCCATCCGGCTCTCTCCCTCGCGCCGGATGTCGAGTCGGATCCTCTGAGAGGCTCGAAGAGGTTTAATGGCTTGCATAGTTTTGACAACGTTAATGGCGACGTTAATGGCATGAAAGAATCCCCCGGCAGTCTGGCTGAGTGACTGCGCAATGTGAGGAGGCCTGCGTCCCGGCTCCCGGCCGGCAGACCGACCTCAGACCTCACAAACAGAACAAGCAAGTGGAGTAAGCAGGGTGAAGGACGTCAGGCTGTAACGCGATCGTACAATATCGCTGACAACATCCCGACCCTGTCCGATCCCGAATTTTCCGAGGGGTGGCTGAAAAGTCTGCTCTGCCGGATCAGAGCGGCTGGCGATCTTACTGATTTACAACTGATTTACAAGTCCTATAAGGCCTATAAGTCTCATAAGTCCTATGGCAAGCCTGTGGTCAATTGACGACCGAAAACTGAACCGACAAGCAGAAGCGAAATCTACCCTAAAACGGAGACCAAAGTCCAGGTCCTTAGCACCATACTTTTCGCATTTGCGGTACAACCGCGCCCGCCACAGTTTGAATGTATAATGACTGCCCTGAGGAGATATCGGTCGTCAGGCGAAAGCCTTCTGCGGTGAGTTGAAAACCTGACTTCGCTTTGCGCTATTTTGACTGGTCGCGTATCATCAGAATTCATGTCTGGGTGAGATTACGACCTGGATCTGGTCCTGACGTTGGTGAGGTGACCCAGGGCGCTGGCTTGGGCTCCGGGGTGCGCCCTTCCAAGGTAGCAAGGCAGTGCTGAAGTAGTGCTGAAGTAGCAGAGTTAACAGAAAAGGGCGGATGTCAGGATGTCAGAATTTCGATCAGAATTTCATAGAGATCAAATGCAGGAAAGATCAAACGCAGGAAAGATCGGATGCTGGAGATGAATGATCACTCAGCAGAGGGTGTGATCCGGGGGCTTTATCCGGCGGCCGGGATCGAGGGGGGTGAGGTGATAATCACCTGCTCCGGCTACGACACCTCGGCCTACGATAGCTGCGGAGTCACATTCGGTGAGACGCCAGGACGGTTGCTCTGCGCCTCTCCCTCGAGGGTAGTCGCTGCAATCCCCGAGCGGCCGATAGGGCCAGGGTCGGACGAGCTTCATCTGACCGATTGTCACCAGAGATCATCGACCCGCTTTCAGTGTGGCAGGAAGCTGGCAGAGCGTCTTCACCCGGTAGCCAATCCGGTGATCGACCCCGAGGACGGTTCGATCTACACTACACTCTCCGGAGCCCGCGGCCAGAAGGTTCCGGTATCCCTTTACCGAATCGCGCCGGATGGTACGGTCTCCCCGTTCATCTCCGAGATCGTCAATCCAACCGGCCTCGCCTTCAGTCGCCAGGGTGATCTGCTTGTGACAAGCCGCTCCGATGGAACCCTCTATCGGGTCAACCCCTTTCGCGAAGTTCAGACCCTGGCAAGTGATCTTGGTATTGCAACTGGTGTCGCCGTCGCGCCTGGCGGAGATATCTTTGTCGGGGATCGCAACGGAACGATTCACCGGCTGAACGAGCTGGGTGAGTCACGCCCGTTCGCCACCATCGAGCCCAGCGTCGCCGCCTTTCACCTAGCTTTTGGCCCCGGGGGTGATCTCTACGTGACCGGCCCGACGGTCTCGTCATATGAGAGCGTTCTGCGGATCGACTTTGCCGGTAACGCCCGGCCCTTCTACACCGGACTTGGTCGTCCGCAGGGGCTGGCTTTTGATCGGGATGGAAACCTCTACGTCGCCGCCTCGCTCCGCGGGCACCGTGGCATCGTTCGAATCAGCCACGACGGGCGGCAGGCCGAGGTCGTCGTGGCGGGTTCATCGATTGTCGGGCTCG
>JBEGMZ010000130.1:0-6320 GCA_041182745.1 Acidobacteriota bacterium | reverse complement strand
AATGTTGCCTGTTCCGATGTCGGCTGTTTCTATTTAGGATGAGGAGAGGACCATTTTAATCGTAAGCAGGATTGGTGGCGATCCTCTTTCCAGGCTTCACCAGGCGGGTCAAGAATAGTGCTTTCCTTACAAACGATCTTCCGGATCTATCCTCGCAGCGGAACTCCCCGGTAAACAACCTGCCAGCCGCGTGAAACACTGGTTGTAATCGCCTCTTCGTAATGCTGGATTGCAACATTACGCGACGGATACTCCTTGATTATGGGTTGGCCTTCGCGTGGATCGAGTTTGACGACGGCGTTCACAGGCTCCACCTCGTCATCAGAATCGATCATCTTCACATCCAGCAGGCCAAGGAATGAGAACATGCTGTTCTTGGTCATTATAGTCAGATGGGTTGAAGCTTGTCCGCTCACATTGATCTCCTTCAATTCCGTTTCTACAACAGTGGTCTGAAAAAGTCGACCCTTAACCACCGGTTCACCTGGCAGCAGATCGGCTCAACAGGTATCCCGCTAGCAGCAGCGTACTAACCAATGAAGTGGCCAGCTTGAAGATGGGATGAATGAGAAGAGGGGAGATGAAGGCTTCTATCAGCCCGGCGGCAAGAAAGATCGGAAGACAACCAGCCAGAAGCCTGATTGCAGGCTGTCCTTGCTCGATCAGAGCGTCACGCCTGGTACGCTCGCCCGGAAAGAGCAGGGCGAGGCCAATCATCATCCCGGCTCCGCATGCAATGAAGATTGCGGCAAACTCGAGTACCAAATGGCCGACCATAAATGACCACAACTGGCCAGTCATTCCGTGTTTGATTATCAGAGCGTTGATCGAACCAAACATAAGAGCCGTTGGCAGTAGTACCATTACGGTCCCGACTACTGGAAAGATGCTCATCGAAAAGGCTTTCAGACCAATTCCGGCATTATTGAAGATGATCTCAGCCGCGCCGGAAGGGGCTTCCTGATTGAGCCTCTCCCACCATGGCTGTCGCGATCGGATCTGTTGAACCAGTTGCGGACTGATATGAAACAGATCAGCATAGTCATTGTTTCGGGCAGTAGCGATGAACGAGAAGATTGAAAAGGCCAGAAAGACTCCCATCACCGAGAGGTGATAGCGATAGGTTCGTCGAACCAGAGCTGGGAATTCGACCCGAAAAAACTTACGCAGACCTTCAAACCCGCTGGATTGGGGGCGGTAGATGAGTCCGTGGGCGCGTATCAACAGCTGATTAAGGTACTCGACCAGTTGCTGGTCGCGGGATTCGACTCGAGCCACCGCAAGGTCAGACGCCGTACGTCGATAGATTCGCGAGAGTTCGCGCAGTTCAAAGCGCAAAAACCGACGAAGGCCACCCGCTGTAGAGGCCTGGTTAATTAGTTGTTCCAGTTGCTTCCAGTCAGCAATCCGCCGCTCAATCGATCGATCGTTCATAGATAGTTCTGATAAAGGAAGTGTTTATACCCGACACTCAGACTGTGCAAGACTGAGGGTGGGAGGGTGTTAACCACGAGCAGACTCATCATACCGTGGGAGAGACCAATAGCGTAGATGTTGGGTGCGCGCTGGTAAACAACCGACCAGAGCAGACCACCAACGAAAGTCAAAAAGGTCAGGGATGGGTTTGGAACGTGGACGATTGAAAAGCAGGCCGCGGTCATGAGGGCGCTCAACGGTGAGTGCGCAGCTGGAAACCTGCGGCAGATACCTGCTGTCGTGACGATTATGCGGCGGTGAATGAACCCCTGCAGAAGATATTGCTGGGCAATGCCTGAGAGCAGGAGGGCGGGAAGGCTGGATAGAAGACCGAAATGCGCTGAGATGGTTCCACTGATCCATCCGGTAAAGATCAGCAGGGACGCACCAATCATCATTGGCAGGCTCAGCAGTCTGACCGCCTCCCAGAAATATCGAAAGGTCAGACCAATCTGCGCCAGAGATTCACGTCTGACCCAGTGCGAGGTCGTTGTCAGGATCAGCGCGAGAAAGAGAGGAGCTGACATCAGCCAGCGGTTTCGTGGCAGTAATGGAGCAATCCCCCAAGTGACGATCAAGACCGATGAGAGGACGGAGATGGCCTCGAGACCGCTGACCAGCGCCAGTGAGGGGCGCGAAGTTTTCTGCTCGGTCATCATTAATCCCCACCCTCAAGTATTACAAAGGCGACAGCTTGCTCGTTGGCGTGCGAGAGTGAGACGTGCGAGCGACGAACATCAAGCCGGATTGCCAGTTCAAGGGCTGCACCGTGAAACTGGAGCTGTGGCGCCCCACCGGTTGATGATATTATCTCAACGTCTTTCCAGGCAATGCCCAGGATCGAGGTGACCGCACCGAAGGCCTTACGGGCGGCCTCCTTCGCCGCGAAGCGAGCGGCGTACTTTTCACCAGAGCGAAGGTGTCGTTCGCTGTATAAGATCTCACCCGGGGTGAAGATCCGATCACGAAAACGATCGCCGAGAAGCTCCAGCGATCTCTCAATCCGGTGGATGTCAACAATGTCAGTGCCGATTCCGATAATCATGCGTTCTTGTTAGCGATATGGATCACTTTATCTTTCGTCAGTCAGCTGATCTCGAACTGCTCGTCTGCAAGCCGATGGAGGCGCAGGGCTTCATCAATGCATTTACTACTCGTTACGGTGGCGTCAGTCCCCTCCCGGCGGCAGCTCTCAACCTGGGAAATTACAGTCAGGATGACTACGCGAATATTACCGAGAATCGTCGACGTCTTAAAGAAGCCCTTGGGCTGCCGGATTGGCCACTTCTGACCCTCAGGCAGATACACTCTGCCGATCTTCATTCCATTTTCACGATCGATGGTGCGGCTCCGTTTCTTGATCGGAACCCACCGCCCGGAGATGCGATTGTAAGCTGTCTGACGAGAGTCCTGCTTGCCATTCAGACGGCCGATTGCCTGCCAATTCTGATCGCCGATCGTCGCACCGGGGTGACAGCTGCCATTCACGCCGGTTGGCGGGGAACGGTCGCCGGAATCGTCACACGAACTGTCGGCCTGATGCAACAGCGTCTTGGCGTCTCTCCGGCTGATCTGATCGTGGCGCAGGGGCCTGCCATCGGCCCATGTTGCTTTGAAGTTGGTCCGGAGGTGATCGCGAGATTCCGCGAACTCCACGATCAGGTCGATTGCCTGCTCAGTGGGCACCAGGTTGACGGCCGAGCCAACCTTGATCTTCCGCTCGCCAATCGTCTTCAATTTCGGCAGCTTGGAGTCGATGATTCATCAATCTACGATTGTAATCTATGCACCGTCTGTCAGAATGATAAATTCTTCAGCTATCGACTTGAGAAAGGTGCCGAAAGACCCGTCGGTCGCTTGATGGGGTTGATTGGGAGGAACCAATTTGATGAGTAACAGATATCTGCGGTTTTTGATCTTGATTACGCTGCTCGCTGCCACTGGTTCAGTCAGTCTGGCCCAGGACGAGACACCTCGAAAGGATTCTGAGGTCAAGACTGACCTCCCGGAGACCGACTCGGAAGAGGTTCTGCGCGCACTGATCAGGAACTCGGGTGGAAGCGAGGAGATGATTGTCAGGAGCCTCGAAGAGTACCTCGTCAAATATCCCCGCAGCACGCGCCGGTTGGAGATAGAGGAACAGATCTACCAACTGGCGGTCAAGACACGTGATCGGGATCGCACGATCAGCTATGGCGAGAAAATTGCTGCAACACCGACCGCAGAGACGGGGAGGATCGACCTCCTGACCACTCTGGTCTCAACCCTCCGAGCACGGCGCGCAACTGGCGATATCACACGCGCTCTTCAATATGCCGAACAGCTTGTGGTCGAGTTTGAGCAACTGGTAGCCGGAAGTCAAAAACCTGGACGACTGAGCCGACTTCAATGGCAGGAGCAGAAGGATCAGGGGCTTGCCTCCGTCTATCTTGTTCGTGGGCGCGTCCTGGCTGAACTTGACCAGCTCGACCGGGCCGGTTCCGATCTGCGACGAAGCTATGATCTCTACCCGCTGGCCGGTGCGGCTCTCTCCCTCTCTGAGATCAACGAGAAGAAGCAGCGCCTTGATGAGGCACTCAAGTACTCGGTTCTGGCATTTGTTCTGGCCAACTCCGGAGAGGAACAGATCGATCTGACGGCTGTCCGTCGACGGATGGGCACACTCTACACCGCCAAATATAAGAATGAAAAAGGGCTTGGTGACCTGCTTCTCGAAGCCTGGGACAGGCATACCAGGGAGCGTGATGAAAAGTTGGCTCGCTTTGATCAGCCAACCCTCAATGCGGGTGTGACCGATCCGCTGCTCTTTAAGCTGACGCGCACCAATGGCTCGGCACTCGATCTGACTTCAATGCGGGGTAAAGTTCTTGTGCTCAACTTCTGGGCAACCTGGTGTGGGCCTTGCCGAACCGAGCTGCCGCTTTTTCAGAAGACGGTCGAGAAGTACAGAAATGATCCAGGAGTAGCCTTTCTGGCAATCAGCACTGATGAAGACCGTGACCTGGTTCAGCCTTATCTCAAGCAGAACAACTACCAGCTCCCGGTTGTCTTCGCCGACAGAATCGACGACCATTTCAATATCAGTTCAATCCCAACAACAATCATTCTCAATCCAGCGGGACAGGTCGCATTCAGAATGCGCGGCTTCAATCCTAATGACGATTTTGTGGCGCGACTGAGTGAAAAGATAGAGGCAGCACGGCAGTAGATGGTGGTGAGGTCTTAACGTGGAACGATCGGCCGGAAGCGTCCATTCTCATCGTAGAGTCGCTGGTATTGCCGCGAGTTTCGATAGATACCCTGAACATAGAGACGGGTTTCACTGATCGGAATGCTCTCGACCCACTCTTCGACCTCATCCGACGGGAACTCCTTCAACCAGCGACTGACCCTGGTTGGACCTCCATTGTAGGCGGCAGCGACGTACTCGAATCGATCGAAGCGATCGAGAAGCTCTCTCACGTAGGCCGTTCCGAGACGGATATTGATTGCCGGGTTGAATAAGTCGGCGTGCGAGATTCGGCCACCGCCTACGCTGTTCTTTTTGGCGACAGCCACTCCGGTCGAGGGCAGAAGTTGCATTAATCCAAGCGCGTTGGCACGGCTCCGAGCCCGCGGGTTGAAGACCGTCTCCTGGCGGATGATACCGGCAATAAGGTAGGGGTCGATTGTTTGACGCTGCGCCTCCTGACGGATCTCTGTCCACCATTTAAGCGGATAGAAGATCTCCCACTCTTCCCGCCGCATCTCCTCTGGGTGAGCCTGGCCATAGTCCGGATAGGCTCGTTTAAGGGCATTGATGGCGCCAACCGGGTCACCATTGCTGCGCAGGATCTGTGCGATACGCAGGTTGACAAGCGGAGAATCGGGGGCGTTGATCCGAGCCGCTTCAAGCTCATTCATTGCTGCCTGGTAGAGCCCAAGTCGGGTCAGTTGTTCAGCCTTTGCCACTCGCTCGTGATCAGCCTCGCGGAGAGATTCACGTGTCGATCTTATCCCTTGCAGCCCGACTATTGCCTGGCGGAGAGTCGCATCAGAGCTGATTGGCTGACCTTCAACTCGTTGCGTTGCCAGTCGCGCGATCCGCTTCTCGGAGTTGACTCCATACCAGCCGGCACCGTAGCGTCTAAGTAGCCCACGATAAAGGGTCAGGGCCCGCGCCCGATTACCACTTCGCTCGTGGTTGACTGCCGCCCAGAAACCTGCTCGTCCACGATTCTCGGTCCTTTCACCGTAGCGGGCGATATGCTCGGTCAGCATCCTTGCCGCCCGGGCATGGTCACGAGCGACGTGGGCTCTCCATCCAAGCCAGAAGTGGGCTTCATCGGCGCGCTCTGAGTTTGGAAACCTCGTCACAATTTCGGTGAACCGTTGCTCGGTGAGATCAGTTCTGTCGCGCTTCTCGTAAAATCGGCCAAGGCTGTAGAGAAGATCGGCAACCCGGTCGTTCTCCGGCGAGAGTCGGCGAAGTTCGCCGAGGGTTTCAATCGCGCCCTCTGCGTTATCGAGCGACAACTGTGACATCGCAAGGTAGTAGTGGGCTTCGTTCGAAATGGACGGAACTCGGGAACGGATTTGCTGCAACACGCTGACCGCGTCACCAAATGAATTTCCCTTGAAATAGGAGATTCCAGCGCGCAGCCTGACCTCATCCGTTGTCTGTTCGCTCTGGACCTGCTCAAACTTACGATAGGCACCGGCCGCGACCAGCCAGAGGCGATTCTCGTAGAGAATGTCTGCGCGACGCCTCCATTGGGACGGTTCGCCGCCAATCTGGCTCAGGCCAAGCTCGCCCATCATCTCATCGACCGACTCGGCCTCGGCGCTCTGCGGTGCTTCAAAAT
>JBEGMZ010000129.1:0-2653 GCA_041182745.1 Acidobacteriota bacterium | reverse complement strand
GCTGTCGGGCAGGACACGGATCTTATTCATAGCGGTCAACCGAGCGTCTTGATCTTCAGTTCGGCCAGCTGGGCCGGACTGACCCCGCTCGGGCTGTCGGTCATCAGGTCGGATCCGCTGGCCACCTTCGGGAAGGCGATCACGTCACGGAGCGACTTGGCCCGGGCGAAGATCATGACGATCCGGTCGAGGCCGAGCGCGATTCCGCCGTGCGGCGGAGTGCCGTAGCTGAGCGCGTCGAGGAAGAAGCCGAACTTCTCCCGCGCCTCCTCCGGAGTCAGACCAAGCGCCTGGAAGATGCGCGCCTGGACATCGGCGCGGTGAATTCGAATCGAGCCTCCGCCAAGCTCATTGCCGTTGAAGACCAGGTCGTAGGCCTTGGCGCGGACTCCGCCGAGATCATCGCCTTCGAGCTTCTCGATATCTTCGTCGATCGGCGAGGTGAACGGATGGTGCATCGCGTACCACCGCTTGTCTTCGTCGTGGTACTCGAACATCGGGAAGTCAACCACCCAGAGCAGGCGGTTCTCATCCTCGCAGATCAGCTTTTCGCGCCGCCCAACCTCGAGCCGCACCTGGCCCATCGCCGTGCAGGCGACATCCCACCGACCACCGATCATCAGAATCGCGTCGCCAACCTTGGCTCCGGTGGCGGCGATCACTGCGGCAATGCCGTCGGCTCCCAGGAACTTGGTGAGGGCCGACTTGCTCTCACCCTCGAGAACCTGGATGTAGGCGAGTCCGCCGGCGCCGTAGATGCGGGCGTGCTCGATGATCTCGTCATACTGCTTGCGCGACCAGGAGGCGGCCCCGGGAACAACGATCGACTTGATCGCCCCACCCTTCTTCACGACATCGGCGAAGACGGTGAAGTTGCTCGTCGCAAAGTGCTCGCTCAGATCGATGAACTCGAGGCCGAAGCGGAGATCCGGCTTGTCGATCCCGTAGCGATTCATCGCCTCGTGGTAGGACATGCGCAGGAAGGGCGTCGCGGGAGGCTCGAGCCCGGCGATACGGAAGAACTCACAGACCAGCGGCTCGATCGTGCTGAAGATATCTTCCGGCTGGACGAAACTCCGCTCGATATCGATCTGGGTGAACTCGGGCTGGCGGTCCGCCCGCAGATCCTCGTCGCGGAAGCAGCGCGCGATCTGGAAGTACTTGTCATAGCCCGAGATCATCAGCAGCTGCTTGAAGAGCTGCGGCGACTGGGGCAGGGCAAAGAACTTGCCAGGGGCCGTCCGTGCCGGCACCAGGTAGTCGCGGGCCCCTTCCGGGGTCGACTTGGTCAGAATGGGCGTCTCGATCTCGTAGAATCCCTGCTCGTCGAGCACCTGGCGCGCGGCCAGGGCGAGCCGGTGGCGCAGCCGGAAGTTGGCCTGGATCTCGGGCCGCCGCAGGTCGAGATAGCGGTACTTCAGCCGCAGATCCTCGGCCGCCCGGCAGTTGTCGATCTCAAATGGCGGTGTCTGCGCATCGTTGAGAACCTTCATCTCTTCGGCGATCACCTCGATCTCACCGGTCGCCATGACCGGATTGAAATTCTTCTCATCGCGGAGGATGCAGCGGCCGGTGATTGACAGGACGAACTCGCTGCGCACCGCCTGCGCCCGCTCGAGCAGCCCCGTGTCATACTGCTGATCGAAGACGATCTGCGTGATCCCCTCCCGATCGCGGAGGTGCAGAAAGAGGACCGAACCGTGATCGCGGTAGCTGTTGACCCATCCCATCAGCGTGACGGTCTGTCCTACGTGTTCCCGGCGGAGTGCGCCGCAATGATGCGTCCTTTTTGTTGTTCCCAAATGATCGAGCATGATTAAAGATCCAGTCAGTTTCGATTGAGTTTAGCGATGATATCAGCGACGGTGAGCGACTCCTGCTCACCGCTCGTCAGGTTCTTCAGGGCGTAGCGGCGTTCGTTGACCTCGTTCTCGCCAATGATCAGGGCGTGGCGGGCGCGCGACTTGTCGGCCAGCGCCATTGCCTTCTTCATTTTGCGGTCAGCAAAGTCGATCAGGACCGACAGGCCCGCCGCCCGCAGCTGGCGCGCCACGTGGTAGCCGTGCTGGCGGGCCGTTTCGCCAAGGCTGACGATGAAGATCTCTGGTGCGCCGGCGACCCGCAGCTCTTTGGCGACACTCTCTGGCAGGGCCATGACCATCCGGTCAAGGCCGAAGGCGAAGCCAAAGCCCTTCGTCGGCGGTCCGCCAAGGGTCTCGGCCAGTCCATCATAGCGCCCGCCGCCAACGATTGTGTTCTGGGCGCCAAGACCAGTGTTTCCGACGATCTCGAAGGCGGTGCGGGTGTAGTAGTCAAGCCCGCGGACCATCTCAGGCTGCACCGTGTAGGCGATGCCACGCGCGTCAAGATGGGCCCTGAACTGCTCAAAGTGCTCGCGTGAGGCGGCATCGAGCGACGAGGTGATCGTTGGCAACCCGCTGATCAGTGGGCGGCAGTCCGGATTCTTGCAGTCAAAGACGCGCAGCGCGTTGGTCTCGTACCGGTGATGACAGTCCGCGCAGTAACGGGAGAGGTCCGGCTCGATCGCTGTGCGCAGCGTCGCCAGGTACTCTTCACGGAGGGTGGCATCACCGACCGAATTGACGAGGAGCGTCGTCTCGGTGATCCCCAGCTCGCGGAGAAACCAGTCGAG
>JBEGMZ010000128.1:0-3902 GCA_041182745.1 Acidobacteriota bacterium | reverse complement strand
GGCTCATCAGCTACAGCTCAAACCCGGATGGCGAGGACTATCGCATCTATGCCGGACATAACCGGATCGGCGCGAACTCGATCTGCGATATCGTGATCAATGATGACACGGTAAGCGGCTCGCACGCCATCATCGTCTACCGTGAAGGACGATGCCTTATCAAGGACGATCTGTCGCGCAACGGCACCTTTGTCAATGGACGTGAGATTACCGAGGCTCATCCCCTGCAGAATTACGATCAGATCCGTCTTGGCAACACCTATCTGATATTTGTCTCGGCCCAGCGCATCTGACACCCCCGGGGACGAACCACGAACCGCCTGGTAAGTGCAGTTGGCGGGTCGAGGCAGTTTGAATAAGCATGCGATTCCCTGTCAATGTCGCGTATCGGACCGATACCGGGCGCGAACATGAAGAAAACCAGGATTCAATCGGCTACATCTGCGATGAGCGGGAGGGCGTACACCTGTTGATAGTAGCCGACGGGGTTGGCGGATCGGTCTGCGGGCAGATGGCGAGCCAGCTGGCGGTGCAGACGATCAGGCAGAGCTTTTTTGCTTTTGAAAATCAGGTTAGCGGGGTGACGGGACAGACCGGACAGACCGGACAGATTGGAGAGCGTCTGACCTTTGCCATCTCCGAGGCCAACCGGGTGATCGTACGACGTGGCCAGCGCGATCGACGCTGTCGCGGAATGGGTTCGACCTGTGCCGTCCTGGCGGTGCAGAATGAGAGCGCGTGGATTGCGCATGCTGGCGACAGTAGGGTCTACCTCGTCCGAGAGAACCGGATTGCCCAGATGACTCGCGATCATTCCCGAGTGCAGCGGATGCTGGATGATGGTCTCATCACCGAGGAGGAGGCGCTCGATCATCCGGAGAAGCACTATCTTGAGCGGGCGCTTGGACTGCGCGACGAGGTGAGGGTCGATCTGCGGCTGCCGGTGACAGTCTTCCCGAACGATCGCCTGATTGTCTGCACCGATGGGCTGACAAGCCTTGTCTGGGATGAAGAGATCTACCGGATTGTGTCGAGCAACCAGCCTGAAGAGGCGTGTGAACAGCTGATCGCTCTGGCCAACGACCGTGGTGGTCACGATAACATTAGTGTGGGAATAGCAAAGATCGGAGAGGATCGGAAGACCCTCCAGTGACTGCTGAGACCTCATCCGTAACCGGTTCGTGAGGTTCGAACTTCAGCCACCTGAACGCTACAGATGCGTGTTCTGATCCTTGCCCGGGTTCTGATCCTTGCTTAATCAATAGAAGAGTGGAAAGGTCTTTCAACGATGCAGCTGCTGGTGGCAACGACCAACGAGGGGAAGATTCGTGAGTTGACGGCGCTATTGCAGGGGCTCACCATTGAGCTGGTCACCCTCGACCGACTGACTCCGAGGCCACCGGTGCCCGCGGAGGTGATGGAGACCTTTACCGGTAACGCCCTGCTGAAGGCGAGCCACTACCATCGATTCTCCGGCCTGCTGACGCTGGCTGACGACTCCGGACTTGAGATTGACGCCCTCGGGGGCCGTCCCGGGGTGCGGTCGGCTGAATACGGTGGAACGGGACTGAGCAGCGCCGAGCGGAACCGTCTGCTACTTGAAGAGATGCGCGACGTTCCGGCCGGCCGTCGGGGAGCGCGATTCGTGTGTGTTGTGGCCCTGGTCGGCACTGATATAAACCGTACCTTCGTCGGGAGCTGTGAGGGCGAGATCGCGACCACACCGACCGGGTCAGATGGCTTTGGGTATGACCCCATCTTTATCGATCCCGCGACACGGCAAAGCTTTGCCTCCCTGCCGATGGAAGAAAAATCTAAGCGCAGTCACCGCGGGCAGGCCTTCTCCGGCCTGCTCGGTTGCCTGCGTGACCTGTCCAGAATGTAGATCTGACCGCCCGCGAACTGTCAGACTGCCAACCTATCGCCGGCTGACGGTCAGTCTGTCGCTCAGGCGCCGTGGACAAGGGTTCTCTGCTCTCGACCAAACTTGACGTCAATCTTTCCAAAGCGAACTTCAAGCACAACTCCGACACCAAACTTAGGGTGCTCAATCCGGTCGCCAATCGAGAACTTATCCTGCATCGAATATGGCCGCAGAGGGCCGCTGCCATCAGGTTCAGCGCTCGACTCCTTCCTGGACGACTTGCCCGACGCCGACCTGGTCGTAGTCGATTTGGCCGTCGTCGATTTGGCGCTGGTCGATTTGGCAGCTTTCTCACGAAAGATGTGATTGCTCTGGCAGGTTCGACACTGGACACGCTCGACATTGCCGCCAGAGCCGAGAGCGGCGATGACGTGCTCTCTGGTGTCCTTGCACTTGCCACAGTACGCTTCAATATCTCCACCAAGTTGAGGTTTGATGTTGATTCCGAGTTGGTTGCTATTCATAGTACCTATTTCCGAGGGATAGTGGTTTGGTCCATTTAAACTTAACAATGAGTTTCATTGTACCCCCATAACGCGCTGCTTGCCAGCCGTCTGAATGACGGGCCGAAGGATCGGATCATTTTTCTCAGGGCAATTGCATTCATTAAGGATCGGGAGAGCCTTCCAATTAGTGATCGCACACGAAGAATCGAAGACGCCAGGCAGAAAGATTGTATCGGGAGACCATCCTTCGTGTGAGGCAAACCGTAATCCGTTCGTTCTCGTCAGCCAGATCACACCGACGCCAAGCGGCAGCAAAGATCGCTCGCAACCGTTCCAACCAGGCTGAGATATCGATCAGAACCGGTTATTGGTGGTAATATCGGGCCGGATGATCGACCCCTGGGAGGCAACGGTCTGGTGTGGCAATAGTCTGATGTTGAATCGAGACCAGCGGGCAGAGAGGAAGCAACGATGGAGTCCGGGTGGAGAGCTGTAGTGATAATCGTCATTGTCGCGCTGCTGCTTGTGCCAGGAGGAAGGTGGTCCTCGGCCGGGCAGGAACGTGGATATACGATCCAGATCGCCTCGGTGGCAACCGAGGCCGAGGCGCGTGCCATTCTGGCTGGTCTGCGCCTGCGAGGAATCGCCGCCTACTCGGTACGGGCGGAGGTCCCGGGGCTTGGGTTGAGGTATCGTGTCCGGTATGGGCGTTTTCGGACAGCCGCCCTTGCCCGGAGCGAAGCGGAGCGAGAGGTCCGGAGAGGGAGCTATCGCGACTTCATCGTCAGCCGGGAGGAGGCAGACGGCACGAAAGCACGGCCGGCTCCGCCCACCGAGCCGGCAAAGTCTGGATCGACCAGTCCGGTGGGTAGTGGCGTAAGCACGCTGAAAGCTGCGCCCGCCGCGGCGAGTGGCAAGGTACCGGTGAGGCCAGAGAAGCCAGTCGAAGATCCATCGCCTCCACCTTCAGCAAAGTTGGCATCGCCGGTGCGCGAGTCGCGAACCAGGGTTGGTGTCGTCATGCCAGAGATTCTCGGCGCCGGTGGGAGGTGGGAGGCGGTCATTCCGGCCTCGCTCCCCGCAGAACGCTGGCTCGAGATGCAGTTTATCGATGTGCTGACCGGATGGATAGGTAGCGACAAGGGGCGTGTCTATCGCACCAATGATGGGGGAAGGGTCTGGACGGAGGTGATGATCGGAACACGCGGAAGAGTTCTCGAGCTGGCCTTTCTCGACTGGAACCGTGGTTGGGTTCTGGCGGCGGCCTCAAACGAGGGAACTGACGAGGTGGTCGATCTCTTCGTGACCACGGATGGTGGACGGCGCTGGAGTCGAAAGGATCTGACCGGCATTGAGCGACTCTATCGGGCTGACACCCAGAAGGGTTGGGGAATCGGACGTGATTCGCGGCTGGTGCTGACACGCGACGGCGGGGAGACCTGGGGCAGGACAGCGACGATGCCCGGACTCGAGCCCGGGGAGCGGATCGATCTGGCCGACCTCTCTGTCGTTCGAACCGTGGTCAGCAGCTC
>JBEGMZ010000127.1:0-5255 GCA_041182745.1 Acidobacteriota bacterium | reverse complement strand
GGTTGGCAAATCGGGAAACGTCAGGATGCAGCAAGGTGACCTGTTGAATCTGCCATTTGAAGATCAATCATTCGACTTGGTCTGGTGTTTCGGAGTTCCGCACCATACTGAGAACCCTATTCGCGTTCTGAAACATCTGACCCGTTGCGTCAAACCCGGCGGATACCTCTTTGTCATGCTTTATGCGTTTCCAGTGAATGTGGATGAATTTAGTCAACAAGCGAATTATGAGGAATGGAGACAGCGTCTGTTGCCAATGAGCAATAATGAGAAGGTGGAAATCCTCAAAACTCACTTTCCAGCCGACCAGGTTCACGGATATTTTGACGCGTTGTCACCAACGATCAACGATCTTTTCACTTATGAGTGGATGGAAGCTTTCTTCCGTGGGGAAGGATTTGAGCAGTTTCATCGTGTTCCGACCCAGGCAAATCACCACGTTACGGCTCGCCGGAAATCGTAAACGGCTGGATACATTAGTAAGCCTTTGGGGATTCGGCTTAACGCCAACAAATAATCGTGTCATCAGGAAATCGAACCATTCATTGCCGATCGATTTTGATATTGAGGAGACCCCATCAGTAATATCGTCATTACTCACGGGGGGCCAGGCGGGCAGGAAAGGAAGAGACTCTGGCCTGACAATATTTACCAGTGTCTTCAAGGTGTCCTGCCCCTTAATATTGGAAGGTGACTGGGTCGAGAGAAGGTCGGCACAGCCCATGGCCACCACCATGCGGATTGGAACCGGTCGGTCATCTTTGGTAATTTGATCTGGGGTCATCTTCCCGTCAATAAACAATCCAGATGGGATTCCTGGCCAGATGGGATTCCTGGCCAGATGGGATTCCTGGATGGATAAAGATCTGCTCAGCAAATCAGACCCGGTTGATAACGATTAGCGCAAACATACCAGTTTGAGACTCCACACAGAGTTTCTCGAGTCGCCGGACTATCGGGTACGACCAGCCGGGAACGAGGCTGCGCATCGAGACGCCCCCTGAGATCAGGTAAGCGATTGGCATCAGTGGCGCAATGCGCTCGATCTGCAGGGCGGGGAAACGACGCGAAAACTCCTCCCGGTCACGGGCCAGGACTATCCAGGGGAGCGCCCCATTGGCGGTCGAGAGGGGGCCTCCTGGCGGAAAGGTCCATTCCGTTACCGTGGGTTGAAATGGTTCGTGATGCAGATTCTGATAGATCAATCGCCCCCACCCGGTGTTCCAGGGCTCGATCATTACTATTCGCCCACCCGGTTTGATCACCCGTGCCGCCTCCGCAAAGAATCGCGGACAGTCGGGCAGGTGATGAAAGACATCGGTCATGACCATCCCGTCCAGGGTTGCGGTCCCCAGATTCATGGCCGCGGCATCGATTACCAGGTCGACGCCAGGTACTTCAAATAGTTCGCTGGTGATCAAGCCCGGCATAAATTCTTTCAGGAAGCCAGCCCCCGCACCAATCTCCAGAACCTGCGCGCCCGGTGTGAAATGGGCCGCGATCATCCGGTACCATTCAGCGTAGAGGCGCGACAAGAATGGCTTCGAACGAATCACCTCCAACCGCCGGGCGGTGGTCTGCGGATCGTCCAGTGACATCCCGCGGGTCAACGGGTGTTCCAACCAACTTTTGATTAGATTCAACATGGCTTTCTAGAAGAATTTGACCCGCCGCGCGGCAAAGAGAACCATGCGCAGCAGCAGCAGACCGTGACTCCACCGTGAGATGTTAGTTTCACCGTACTGACGGGTATGGTAACGGATTGGGAGTTCAGTGATCTTCAGATTGAGCTTGGCCGCGCCAAAGAGGAGGTCGAAATCGCCAAAGGGGTCGAAATCTCCAAAATAGCTCCGGTTAGCCACCAACCGCTCATAATCGCGTCGCCAGATGACCTTTGTTCCACAGAGCGTGTCGCGCATCTGCTGGCCCAGCAGCCATGTAAAAGCGAAGGCAAAGAACTTGTTTCCAAGCAGATTGAAGAAGCGCATCGCCTTATCTTCCATTGGATAGACAAGTCGGACCCCGTTGATGAACTCCCCTTTGCCACTGGCAATGGCGCGGTAAAAGACGTGCAGGTCTTCGGGGGGGACGGTCATATCCGCGTCAAGAATCATCAGGATATCTCCGCTGGCCGCGGCAAATCCAGTGCGGACGGCGTCACCTTTTCCTTTGCCGGGTTGCTTGAGAAGGCGAGAGTTCCTTTCCGGATGGCGGGCGATGGCCCGTTCGATCTCGCCATACGTGTCATCCTTTGAGTTTCCCTCAACAAAGATCAGCTCAGTGCCACCCGGGCCCAGCTCCGGCGTGCGCTGAAAGAGCTCCTCGATGTGCCCCTCTTCATTGCGGGCGGCGACAATCACGCTACAGGTCGGGGTCCGATTCGTCTCGAGATTCACCGGTAATCCAATCACAAAGTTGGTCAGCGCCAGCCAGCGAAATGGCGAGATCTTTGGCAGGTAACGGTTGATCAGATTGGCCCCGGGAATAGCGAGGGGAACGATCATCTCTGACCAGTGCTTGAGCGTCTCAAAGCCAGAAAGGGTGAAGAGCTGCCGGATGTCGCCGACGGTCACCCAGTTCTGACGAAGCAATGGGGTGGCCAGACCGAGTCGACGCGCCAGGCGGAGCGGCCCCTGCCAGAGATGGCTGTGAAAGTTGAGGATGATGCGTGTTCGCGGGTGGCAGTAAGACTGCAACTTTTCAAGGGTCGACTGAATGTCCCAGAGGTCGTTGACCAGATCAGAGAGGATAATAAAGTCGAACGTTTCAGTCGGAAGGTTTAGCTCCTCAGCGTTCATCTCGATGAAATGAAGCTGGGGGTGGCTCTCCTGCGCGACTCGAACCGCCGACGGGGAGAAGTCGATCCCGACCCCAACGGCGGGCGCGAGGGCCGCCAGCAGTTGGCCTTTGCCGCAGCCAAGTTCCAGAACTCGTGATCCTCGCGGAATGATGAACTGGTAGATGCGGGTGAGGGTTCGATGGTAATACTTTCCCAGTGTTGGGGCGTTCTCGCCAGAAATCTTCTCCCAATGCGCCTGACGATCTCTGAGAAAGACGGTTTTGGGTGTTGTCTCAAGGCTCATTAGTGTAAACCTGCCAATCATTACTGCTGCTGCGGCGAAGTGAGAAAGAGAATTAATAATAACCGGGCGCGGAGAAAGAGACGCTCAAACGAATGGTCACCTCTCCGGGCCCAAGGGCCACGGCAACCAGAAGACAAATTGCGCCGCGTTGTCTGAATCCAATAATATTCGCCAGGTGCCGGTTGACTATTGGTCGAGGCGGTTGCTGGTGGCACGCTCGACATGAATAAGTCCAAACGCTTTTGCATTTGGGTCTTTGCTCCACGTGCCACACCCACTCAGGATGCTTTGGCCCGCTGGAAGCAGACTGGAGGGGAGGGTAATCCACAGGGATCTCTTGTTGGGGATGCTGTAACCGGTCAACACCGAACGACCTGAAGAGAATGACTCAACATCACCTTGGAGTTGAATCCTGCTTATATCCGCCCGCATGTCCTGCTCAGCGATGACGGGGAGTCTTATGTTGCGGCGACTTGGAGAGTTGCTCACAATATCGATTTGGCTGCCCGGATCATATCGAAAGACTATTCTCTCCTCGGTCGGCTGACAATTGATCGGGGGGGCAGTTGGCGCGGTTGCGGTATAAATGACGGCCACCGGGATAATAGTCGACATAATGACCAGGCCAACGGCAAAAACAACCTGGAGATGATCGGCGACCTGCTCGATGTAACCAGGCCGCTGGGGCGACGATTTCCACTTCAGAAATGAAGCAAGCCGGTCCTGCCCAAGCCTGATGATCGAGGATGCGCCGATTGCCGGCAGAATGAACATGACGCAGACAGTTGCCGCATATACCCGGAGTCCGGCATCAATCGGGGGCACAAATGGAATTGAGACAAGGTGTCCGGCCACAGCAAATAAGACCAGCCGTCCATGGCCCCGTTTGATATTGACGAAACACCAGACAAGGCCGATTACGCCGAATAGATAGGCTAGTTGCTGGATATAGATCGTCATCAGGTTGGATTCGGCTGGCTCGATAAATTGATATGCGTGATAGCTGTGTCCGGGGAAGTACTCCGCCCACATCTTGAGCATTCCTTTGAGCAGGTCAAGCGGGTATGCTTTGAAGTGGGCAAATGCCAGTTTATATATATCCGCTCCTTCGCGGGCCTGCGGGTAATCGGTCAACACTTGCGCCCAGCCTTTTCCTCCGACAACCAGACCGTAGAGAGTATAGGAGAAATTAGAGAAGACCCGTCCGCCTGGTTCACTGATCAGTCTTCCCACCAGAATATTGCTGGCCAGCCCGCTGAGGGTGACACCGATTCCCAGGGTCAGAAATTTAAGGTTGATTTTACTGTCATTTTTGAAGATGACCGCCCCAGCGACAACAATGAAGGGAATAATGAAGAAAGCCCCGGCGCGGGCGCACAGTGCCAGTGTCAGACAAAAAATGCCGCACAACATGAGGGGCACAGATGATCGCCTGACCGCCGTATAAATGATCGCCACGCTTGTATTGCCGAGGGCCAGCCCCAGATTTTCGGTCAACGTGGTCCCCATGCCGCCAAGGCTCCCGCCTTCACTAGTATATTTATAAAAGAGGAGCGAGAGAATCGTGACGATCGCCGCTGCTAACGGGCCATGTACGAGATTGACCTGGTGGGCGAGAAAGAATGTGGCGAGGGCGTTCAGGAGAACGAGGAGGATTATGCAGACCGCCAGGTTGGAGCCGGTGAACTTCAGGAGTGTTGCGAGAAGACCCGTGAAGAGTGGGCGGCGCGCTGACCAACCAAGTGGTAATCCATCAAGCAGCCCCTGCGCATCGATATAGTAGCTATTGGCATCAGACCAGGGGAGCAGCCCGCCAATCGCCGTTCCGGGCAGAAAAACGCTATGATCGCGGATGGCCATCAACGCCAGCAGAAAGATCGAGAGCGTTGTGGTGAGAGTGATCGCTGTCCCAATCCATCCGCGCATCCAGAAACCGCATACCAGCAGACTTCCGTACAGGAAGACATACTCAAGATGAGATGTCGAAAATTTGGCGAGAAATGATGGCGGGAGGTCGGCGTTGAGCAGAAAGAGGGCCATCGCCAGCTGGAGCAGACCAATCCCGGATGCGGCGATAAAGGCCGGCCAGCCCTTGCGTTGGCCAAAGTCATTGATTCTCATAAAGTGATCGGAGATGATTTGCCCCATAGTCTGCGTGAGGTCCGTTATGAG
>JBEGMZ010000126.1:0-17876 GCA_041182745.1 Acidobacteriota bacterium | reverse complement strand
GACAAGGTGCTGAAGGCCGGCTTTCAGAGTCCGCTCGTTCGCGAGCTGATCGAGAATCGCTGGATCAGGGTTGTGACCATCGATCCCGACAGTGGAGCATTCCACGTCTATCGCAACGGTCACTTTGAGCCATTCACCACCAGACTGGAGGCGCTTACCACGGTCACCTCCTCACCGGAATGGTTTCTTGGAAAACTGGATCACCTTCCAATCGTCAGGGTCGCCGGCCGACCCGGGCGCTAACCATCAACAGTTTTGGATCAGATGATCTGCTTTTCAAGGTCAATGCCGGATTCTGACAGACTTTATGGAACTGATAATAGGAATGATTCTTCTGCTGCCCGCTCTGACGACCGCCGGGTTGGGGCTTGGCTGGCTGGTTGAACTGAGAATTTCAGAGCGAACGATCGCCCGGCTGACCGGAGGCTGTTACAGCCTGACAACCGGTCTGGTGATTGTCCTCGGCGGATGGATGGCCAGCAACAGGCTCGACACCGTGCGGCTCCTGATTGGCAGCTGGTTCGAGGTTCACACCTATCGATTTCCATTGCTCCTGCAGATCGATCGGCTTTCGCTGCCGCTGGTCGCACTGAGCGTCATTCTGGTCGGGGTGATCGGGGCCTTCTCCCAAAGGTACATGCACCGGGAAGGGGGCTACGTCCGATTCTTCTTTCTGCTCAACCTGTTCGGTACCGGGGTGCTGCTGCTTTTTATGGCGGGATCTTTCGATCTCATGATCGCCGGATGGGAGCTGGTCGGACTGACGTCGGTGCTGTTGATTGGTTTCTTTCAGCAGCGCAATGAGCCGGTAAAGAGTGCCCTGCGGGTCTTTCTGGTCTATCGTGTTTGCGATATTGGTCTTCTGACCGGGGTGGCAATGCTCCACCACTACGTTGGAGCGGCGACGGTCGATCGTGTTTTCACCCATCCGTGGCCTGACGGCGCCTCGCTGTTGACCGGGATCGGAGCAACAGTCGTCGGCCTGCTCTTTCTACTTGCGGCCATGGGGAAGAGCGCGCAGGTTCCATTCTCGGGATGGCTCCCGCGGGCAATGGAAGGGCCGACGCCATCAAGCGCGATCTTTTATGGCGCACTCTCTGTTCACGCCGGAGCCTATCTGCTGTTGCGTTCACAACCATTGATCGAGTCTTCAGCTCTCGTCTCAGTTGCCGTAGTCGTGGTCGGAATCCTGACCGCGATTCACGGAACGATGGTCGGCCGCACCGCGGTCGATGCCAAGACATCGATCGCCTATGCGTCAATGACTCAGCTCGGACTGATCTTTGCCGAGATCGGGAGCGGATTGAAGTGGTTCGCGCTGCTCCATCTCAGCGGGCATATCGTGGTTCGCACTCTGCAATTTCTCCGCGCGCCATCGACGCTGCACGACCATCACCGCCGGTATTCAGCCTCCGGCGGCGAGTCGTCCACGAATGGTGCTCATTTTGAGTTACTGCTTCCGGTCGGGCTGCGGATCTGGCTCTACCGGCTGGCTCTCGAACGAGGCTATCACGACACGATCCTCGAACGGGCCCTGGTCAGCCCGATCATACGGGTCTCAGCCTGGTTGCAGTACCTGGAGAACCGGATCGCGATCGCGCTGTTCGGCCCGTCAGAGCATCCCATCTATCATCAAAGCCAGCCTGGACCTTCAGTGTATGCCGGAGCAAGACCGGAGGAGCCGGCAGGAAGAGTCAGAGTCGATCAGCCGCGGGCGGCGGCTGGGAATGGAGTGGAGGGTACCGATGTCTGAACCGCTCTTCTTTCCATGGGTGAGCACAAGCCTGTTTCTGCTGAGTGTCTCGACGGTTGTTACCACCTTTCAGATGACAGGTATTGAAAAGGCCCGGCGCCAGATCACGTCTGTGATGGCGACCGTCTTTCTGCTGCTGATTGGCGCCGGTATCGAGGTCGAGCGGTCGGGTGCAGCACGGCTGCACGAACCCTTACCAGGGTGGGGACAGTGGGCGGTGCTCGACTCCCTCAATGGACTGCCACTGCCTCTTTACGCCGGCCTTGCTCTTGGGATGATCATCCTTGCGCCGCGCCGCAAGGTGACTGCCGGCTGGTTGGCAGGCATCCAGATCCTGACCCTGAGCAGCATTGTCGCCTATGCAACGAACAATCTCGCCCTCTTTGCCATCGCGTGGGGAGCCTCGCTAATTCCCTTCCTTGGTTCGCGTTTCTTCAACCGCCCGGGTGTGGTGACAATTCCACGGGGAGCACAGCTGACTCTCACCGCAAGCGCGTTGCTGGTGATTCTGGGAGCCATCCTGCTCGCGCTTGGAACCGAGTCTTCACAGTGGTCGACAAGGCTCAGCCTCGGACTACCGCGTCACGGACAATCGGTCATTCTCAGTCTGGCCTTTCTTCTCCTGATGCTTGGAGTCATATTGCGGAAAGGTCTTTTCCCCGCCCATGGCTGGGTCGCGCCCTCTTTCGCGCAAGGTCCACTCATTCCGTTGAGTCTGCTCTTTAATGGACACCTTGGCGCTTTTCTGATCGCGCGAGTGGCAATTCCGGCATTTCCGGAGATCGCCTCAGCCGCATTGCCGGCGCTTGGAGATCTTGGCCTGCTTACTGCCGGCTACACGGCAATACTTGCGATCAGTGAAAGGAGTCCGCGCCGATTGCTGGCCCTGCTTACAATCAGCCAATCCTCGTTCCTCGTCGCCGGATTGGAGAGTACAAACGCGGATGCCATCGCCGGAGCACTGGTTCACTGGCAGGTTGTCGTGGTGGCAACATCGATCCTGACCGCCGTTCATACAAGCCTCGAAGCCCGCCTCACCAGGCCAATCGATGGGCAGGATTTTCTTGGACTCGGCAAGGGAGCCCCAAGACTGGCCGTCTTCTTCGCACTTGGAGGACTGGCCCTGGTCGGACTGCCTCTGACCCTGGGATATGCAGCGGAGGATCTGCTCCTCCACGGAACGCTTGAGACCCATCCCCATCTTGGAATTATTCTGCCAATCGTGACGGCGCTCAATGCGTTTCACGTTATGAGGCTCTTCACCACGACCTTCCTCGGCCAGCCCGTCCGAGCCGCCCTGACCATAACCGACGCCCTACCGCGAGAGCGGTGGGTTCTGACCGCCGCCATCCTCTTTCTCATAATCGGTGGTCTCTACCCGGCCGTCTTTGTCCATCTGCCGGCCCGGGCGGCGGAAAACTTTATCCATTCAGTCACCAGGATTGGCCCGTGAGAGGATTGCGACGAAAGCTCACAGAGTTGGAAAAGTGCGCGACCAACAAGCGAGGAACCATGAGAATGGCAAGAACGATTGGCCTGATCTGGCTGATGACGGCACTGATCTGCGCCGGGAACTGTGTTAAAGCCCAGAGCGCTCCACCACCCCACGAGGATCACCAGTTCTGGAGCGAGCTTCAACTAACAAAACACGTCAACAAGAAGCAGGATGTGGTCATCTTTGGTGTGGTACGGATGGGCCGCAACTGGCAACGCCCGGTCGATGAACGCTTTGGAGTCGGCTATGCGTTCAAGATCAACCCGCACCTGACCGTCATGCCAACCTACCTTCGTGTCGAATACCAGCCATATCCGGGAAGGATCATCCACGAGGAACGACTGATCCTCAATGGGACAGTGAAGGGCAATCTGGGAAAGTTTCTCTTCACTGATCGAAACCTCTACGAAAGACGAGTCCGCCCAAACACCGCCGATTTCAATGTCTACCGGAATCGACTCCAGATCGACCATCCGGCGCGGATAGGTGATTTCAACTTCAAGCCGTTCATCGCGGATGAGATCTGGCACTCTGACCAGCGACAGGCGAATGGCCGTCCGTTCGGCTGGTTTCGCAACCGGATTTCGACTGGAATCATCCGCCAGTTCAACGAGCGTTTTTCGGGTGAGTTTTATGTGCTGATTCAGCAGGATGGACTTTCGCGCCCCGGTAATATTCCGGTTACCGGAGCGATCTTCCGCTACACGCTCTGAGCTGGACGACCAGGCAGTTTGACGAAATTCCTGCCATGGCCTAATCTTCCCTCTGTTTACGTTCCGCTTGAATAGCGAGATGCTTGAATAGCAGCGCAGGGTTGAGGTGATGGAGAAGTCCGAACAGTTGCAGAAGGTCCTGATGCGCCGGATGGGCGAGGCGATCGGGGATTTCAATATGATTGCCGAGGGCGACCGGATCATGGTCTGCCTGAGCGGTGGAAAAGACAGCTACACCATGCTCCACCTGCTGATGGCACTGCAGCGAAAGGCTCCGGTCAGATTCGAACTGCTGGCGGTCAACCTCGATCAGAAACAGCCTGGCTTTCCAGCCCACATCCTGCCTGAGTACCTGGCCTCGCTTGGAGTACCCTGGCGGATCGTCGAGCGCGACACCTACTCGGTGGTCAAGCGACTGGTGCCTGAGGGCAAGACCTACTGTTCGGTCTGCTCCCGCCTGCGGCGGGGAATCCTTTACAACGTCGCCGTTGAGGAGGGCTGTACGAAGATTGCGCTCGGACATCACGCCGATGACATTCTGCAGACTTTTCTTCTCAATCTCTTCTATATCGGAACGCTCAAGGCGATGCCGCCGGCGCTGCGGTCCGACGATGGGCGGAACATGGTCATTCGACCAATGGCCTACATCTGGGAGCGTGATGTCGCCGACTTCTCGGAACTGCAGAACTTTCCGATCATCCCGTGTGATCTCTGCGGCTCGCAGGAGAACCTGAAGCGGAAGCGGGTTAAACGATTGATCGACCAGCTACAGACCGAGATTCCAAGCATCCGCAAGTCGATGCTGACAGCGCTTGGCCACGTCGTACCGTCACACCTGCTCGACACGGATCTCTTCGATTTCAGCGCGCTCCCGATTGGTAACGGTGATCTTTCGAATGAGCTTGACGCGGCGCTTGGAGTCCACGACGAAGATGGAAAGTCCGTGGCCAACCCCGTGCTCGTCTCACCCGGCCGTCCACTCATCGGTTAAACTGCTTCTTAAATCGCACTCAAGCTTCCCTTAAATTTCGGCTGGTCTGTCAATAGGGCGCGGAGTCGGTGTAAACTGGCGCCCGCAACTCATTCTTGATTTGGAACTCATCTGTTCAACGACCGCCTTCCCGCGTGAGGGTGATGATCAAACCGGAGGTGTCATGCCTGTAATCATGCCTGTAAAGCCAGTAGAGATCGGACGCCTGTCCGCACCATTGATTCTGATCGGCCTTCTGTTGTCGCTTCCATTCTGGTCGACCGGAGCGCAGTCACCGGGGGCGAAGCGGTTACCCGGGAAGAGTGCGCTGGGCACGCTGCTGCCGAACGGCTGGACGCTGACCCCGGAAGGAACGCAGATCCCGATCAGCGACCTGCCACTGAACATGGTGCTCAGCCGGGACGGACGTTACATCCTGGTAACGACCAATGGGAATGGCGATCAGAATATTGAGATCATCGACCGGGTGGCGGGACAGAAGACGCAGACCATTACGCTGAAAAAATCGTGGCTCGGGCTCGAGTTGGCACCAGATGGCGGAAGATTCTACGTCTCGGGCGGTGACGACAATGAGCTGCTGGTCTACGATTTCGCCAATGGCAAGGCGACCGCCGCCGGTAAGATCGCGCTTGGCAGCCAGGCCTATCACTCACTCGACGAACGCGGCCGAGAAGAGGCGCGGCGAACCGGGCGGGGAGAGTTCGCCTTTCCGGCTGGTATCGGCGTTGCGCCCGATGGGCACCGACTTTATGTCGCAGAGAACCTCTCGAACCGGTTGGCGGTCGTCGATCTCGCCAGTGGCAAAGTGGTGACGAAGATCGAAGTTGGCGAGTACCCTTATGACTGCGTGGTCGCACCCAATGGCAAGCTGGTCTACGTCAGCAACTGGGGATCCCAGAGTGTTTCGCTGATCGACACCGCGATCAACGAGGTGGTCGGGACAATCCGGGTTGGTGATCATCCGAACGATCTTGAGCTGTCACGTGACGGCCGGATTCTCTACGTCGCAAATGGGAACAGCAATACCGTGTCGGTAGTCGAGACGCGGCTTGGTCGGGCGGTCTCCTCGATCTCGACGGCGATGCACCCGAAATCGCCAATCGGCAGCACCCCGAATGCGCTCGCGCTCTCACCTGACGAGAAGACGCTCTACATTGCCAACGCTGACAACAACAATATCGCGATCGCTAATGTCACCACACCTGACGAGGGCAAGGTGACCGGCTTCATTCCCACCGGCTGGTATCCAACCTCGGTTCGGGTAAGCCCTGATGGAAAGCAACTGATCGTCGCCAATGGGAAGGGTCTGGTCTCAGCGGCCAATCCGAACGGCCCGGTCCCAAACCGCACCCGCGACCGCGCCACCGAATATATTGGCAGCCTGCTCAAGGGAACGGTCTCACTGATCACTGTACCGTCGGCCGCCGGACTTGCCCGGCTGACAAAGCGGGTCTACTCGAACTCACCCTACACCGACGACCTTCTGAAAGCCGCACGCGCACCAAAGGAGAAGACGGCAATTCCGGTGAGGGTTGGAGACCCTTCACCGATCAAGCACGTCATCTATGTCATCAAGGAGAATCGAACCTATGACCAGGTGCTTGGTGACGTGAAGGAGGGCAATGGTGATCCGAAGCTCTGCCTCTTCGGTGAGGACGTGACACCGAACCAGCACGCACTGGCGCGTGAGTTTGTCCTGCTTGACAATTTCTATGTCGATTCAGAGGTCTCAGCCGATGGGCACAACTGGTCGATGGGAGCCTACGCGACCGACTACGTTGAAAAGACTTGGCCAACCAACTACTCGCGACGTGGTCGCACCTATGATTACGAGGGAAGCAAGAAGATCGCCCGGCCAACTGGTGGCTATATCTGGGACTACTGCGCACGGGCTGGAATCAGTTACCGGAGTTATGGCGAGTTTGTCGGCATTCGTGATGTCAAGCCGGGTGGAGGTGGTGAGGCCGATCTCAATCGTGACCGGGTTGCCGGTACTGAGAGCTTCACCTCGGAAGATGCCCTGAAAGGCCACTTCAGCCCGACCTTTCCGCCCTACGACCTCTCGATTCCTGATGTGACCCGCTTTGAGCGCTGGCTGGAGGAGTTCCGAGAGTTTGAGAAGAACGGCAACCTTCCCCAATTCCAGATCGTACGATTTGGAAATGACCATACCCAGGGAACGCGGGTTGGGGCGCCAACTCCGCGAGCCTATGTCGCTGAGAACGACCTCGCGGTGGGCAAGTTGATCGAGGCGATCAGCAGCAGCCGTTACTGGGGAACGACCGCGGTCTTCATCCTCGAGGATGACGCCCAGAACGGCCCGGATCACGTCGACGCCCACCGCTCGATCGCCTTTGTCGTCAGCCCGTACACGAAGCGGAAGACGGTCGACTCGACGCTCTACACCACTTCGAGCATGCTGCGGACGATGGAGCTGATTCTCGGCCTGCCACCGATGAGCCAATATGATGCAGCGGCAACCCCAATGTTCAATGCCTTCACCGACAAGGCCGACCTGACGCCCTTCCGACATCGACCGGCAAAGTATGACTGGAGCGAGCGGAACGGACCCAACGCACCGGGGGCACAACGATCGGCCATGTTCGACTTCCGCAAGGAGGACACTCTTCCCGATATTGAGTTCAACGAAATCATCTGGAGAGCGGTGCGGGGAGCCGATTCGGTCATGCCGGCACCGGTTCGGAGCGCGTTTGTCAGGTCGATCGATGATGATGATGATGACGATGACGACGCGGAGGAGAAGCGGCGTGAGCGGAAGGTTCGCCAGCCGCGTCGCCGTTAATTATGCGGAGGGGATGAGCCCGATGAAGCGTCGTGATTTCTTGCGGAGAGCGACCCTTCCGGTAACCGCAGCCAGCCTTGCTGGCGGGTGGTCTCCGGCCCTATTGCCACAGCTTCGGAGTCGACCACAGATCACCCACGGGGTCCAGGCTGGCGATTTGACGGCCGACCGGGCGATCATCTGGAGTCGTACCGACCGACCAGCCCGGATGATGGTCGAGTATAGTACCCGGGAGTCGTTCAGCGACTCCCGGCGGATCGTTGGGCCGGCGGCAATCGAAAGCTCCGATTTCACTGCCCGGGTCGATCTCGGCCCTCTTCCCCGGGGAGAGCGAATCTTTTACCGTGTCAGCTTTGAAGATCTCGAGACCCTTCGCTCGACCAGCGAGGAGGTCAGCGGCAGCTTCACGCTTCCGCCGACAGTGAAGCGCGACCTGACCTTCGTCTGGGGTGGCGATGTCGGCGGACAGGGCTGGGGTATCAACCCCGACTTTGGCGGGATGAAGATCTTCGACTCAATGCGCCGGGTCGGTCCTGACTTCTTTATCCATTCCGGTGATACGATATACGCCGACAACACGATAGCGCCCGAAGTCACTCTCGATGATGGCCGCAAGTGGCGCAATCTGACTACAGCGGATAAGTCGAAGGTGGCCGAGACTCTCGATGAGTTTCGCGGCAACTACCGTTACAACCTGCTTGACGAACCGTTGCGCAGATTCAACGCTACGGTGCCGATACTTGCCCAGTGGGATGACCACGAGGTCCTCAACAACTGGTATCCGGGAAAGCGGATGGATGATGACCCGCGTTACGCGGTCAAAAGCGTCGATCTGCTCGCGGCACGGGCGCGTCGCGCCTTTCTCGACTATCTGCCGCTGCGGCCTGATCAGCACGATCCCGAACGGATCTATCGCGCCTTCGCCTGGGGACCATCGCTCGAAGTACTGATGCTCGATGAGCGGAGCTACCGCGGTCCGAACACATCCAATCGGCAGGCGGTCGAGAGTGCGGAGACCGCTTTTCTTGGGCGAGGGCAGATCGACTGGATCAGGCATCGGCTTCTCCATTCAACTGCGACCTGGAAGGTGATCGCCAGCGACATGCCGCTGGGGCTGATTATTGGTGATGCCGGAGGACGCTTCGAGGCCGTTGCCAACGGTGACAACGGACCGACGAGCGGACGGGAGCTCGAGATTGCCGGGCTGCTCCGCTTCATCAAACGGAACCGAATCGACAACATCATCTGGGTCACCGCCGACGTTCACTACGCCGCCGCCCACCATTACGATCCAAGCCGAGCCAGGTTCACCGACTTTCTGCCCTTCTGGGAGTTTGTCGCCGGCCCGCTCAACGCCGGCACCTTCGGACCTGGAAGGATGGATGAGACCTTCGGGCCACGGGTCGAGTTTGTCTCAATCCCAACCGGCATGAAGCCAAATCGATCACCGCTTGAAGGCCACCAGTTTTTTGGAGCCGTCCGAATCGATGGACGGACGGAGGCTCTCACGGTCACAATCCACAACCTCGACGGAAAAGAGCTCTACCGAAAGATGCTGCTTCCACAAAGCAACCGACCTCGACGAAAGTGAGACTGAACCAAACGATGAAGACACGGATTGCCATCTCCATTCTGTCACTTACCCTGGCGCTGTTCGTCGTGGGTGGACCATCGGTCCGGGGCTGGGGTGCCCATGGGCATGCCATCTCGGGCAAGGCTGCGGCCACCAGGCTGCCGGACACGATGCCCGGCTTCTTCCGAAAGGCGGCTGATCAGCTGAGCTACCTCAATCCCGAGCCCGACCGCTGGCGCGATCGTCTCGAATCACAGATCGATCGCGGAATGGATACGGCAGCAGCTCCTGACCATTTCCTCGATCTCGAACTGGTCCCGGCATCGGCGCGCCAGGCACTCAATCGCTATGACTTCACCGCCGAGATGATCAAAGCCGGCCAGAAACCAACGACCGCCGGCTTCAGCCCTTACCGTATGCTCGAACTCTTTCAGCAATTGCGGATCAGCTTCCGGCTCTGGCGGGTCGAAACAGATCGTCAGAAGCGACAATGGATCGAACAGCGGATCATCAATGATGCCGGCATCCTTGGCCACTATGTCACGGACACCGCCAACCCCCACCACACGACAATCCATTTCAACGGCTGGAGTGGTCCCAATCCGAATGAGTATACTACCTACTCACGTGAGCGTGGCATCCATTTCCGCTTTGAAGAGGAGTTTGTCGGTGCCCGCATTGCCATCAACGACATCTACCCGCTGATGGTCGCTGAAGCCCGAACCATCAGAAAGCCCCGTGAGGAGCTCTGGGACTTTGTGCAAAAGTCGAATGCGCTGGTCGAGCAACTCTACATTCTCGACAAACAGGAGCCCTTCGCCGCGACTACTACCTCGGCAGCCCACAAAAAGTTTGCGGTGGAGCGACTCGCGGCCGGAGCAACCATGCTCCGTGACCTCTGGTGGACGGCCTGGATCACCAGCGACGACGCCAAGCCGGCAGCTAAGCGCTGACCTGAACCGGTTGCCAAAACTGAAACATCAGATCACCAGCTCTTGACCAGCGGGTACGCTCTCTGCGTGCGGCGGAGAGCGGGAGGCGGAGAGATGCGACATCCAATGATGCTCAATCGTCGGCGAACGGCGCTGGCACTGATCGATATGCAGACCGGTTTCCGGCCGGTAATGGCTGACTTCACTCTTGTGGCGGAGAGGATCGCACTGCTCACTGCGGCCTGCCAGCTGCTCGAGATCCCAATCATAGTTACCGAACAGTACCCCCAGGGGCTCGGCCCGACCGCAGAAGAGATCACATCTCAGCTGCCGGCGGGGCTGACCCCGATCGACAAGCTGACCTACTCCGCCTGTGGGGTCGCCGATTTCGATCTCCAACTGCGCGAAAATCATACTGAACAGGTGATGCTATGCGGTATCGAGGCCCACATCTGCGTCAGTCAGACCGCCCACGATCTGCTCCAGGACGGGTATCAGGTGCACCTGCTGACCGATGCGATCACCAGCCGGTTACCCCACAATCGCGAAGTGGCGATCGAGCGGCTGCTCCGTGCCGGTGCGATCATCTCTTCGATTGAGATGGCCCTCTTCGAGCTCTGTCCTGCCGGCACCGTCGAGTTCAAACAGATGCAGCAACTGATCAAGAGACTAAAATAGCCGATTCCCGGACATAGTGCCGGAAATCGGCGATGGCCGATCAGCGCCCGGGAGCTTCCCTTCTCCTGATCCTACTTCTTTGAAAAGACCATGGTCGTCTCCATCGCGCCATTGGGCGTCTCGCGTTTCTGCCAGACTTTGAGTGACGCTCCGCCATCGATCAGCTCCCACCGCTCCGACGACGGAATGGTTCGCGTCTCTCCCTGGAAGTCGATCGACATGACAGAGGAGATCTCAAAGACCTTACCGCCATCAGCCAGCTTCGCCCGGCTGGTAGTCTTGCCGCGAGGATTCTCAGCGACGGTCTCCGATCCATCCAGCTTATAGCTGGCCGGCTGCCCACCACCCATCATCATCCGTCCGCCACCTCGACCGCCTCCGCCACCTGGTCCGGCCATCGCGCCCCCACCCAACTTCATCTCGCGTGTGATCTGGGTTCCGTCCTGGGTGATGACGAGCGTCACCGAATCGAGGTTCTGCATCATCGGCGGCAACTCGCTCTTTGACTTGTCGAGCGTCCAGGTTCCGGCGAATCCCGTCCCCTGAGCCATGATTCCAGCATTACACCCGACCATCACCAGCACGGCCAGGAGGGCCTCCATCAGAATATTTCGCTTCATGCCATTTTCTCCTTATGTCTCAATTCAAACTGGTTCAATTCAGCCACGCGGCATTACATTCTCATCTATCAGTTTAGGACGCGGCAGCACCTCCTCTGGTCTCAATATTTTCACAATGGCAGGATGAATTTATTCTGATGTGGAGGGTTCGGACGTTCAAGTTTTGCGGTAATCGTGATGACGTGCTTATAATGTCACCTCAATTTTATTGGTCTCTGAATCTGCTTCAGTCACTTTGTTTCAGGCGGGGTAAGGAAAAACAGATGAAAAATTGCGCAATCCTTCTCTTATTGCTATCACCCCTGATGGCAGGGGTCGTCAAAGGCCAGTCAAAGCAACCAGCGACACCGGTCAACACCCTGTCGAAGGCCGAAAAAGCTGCCGGCTGGCGGCTTCTGTTCGACGGAACCAGTCTGACCGGCTGGCGTGGTTTTCACAGTGACCAGAACGCCGGGAACCCGATTCCGGGTGGATGGAAGGTTGAGTCCGGCACGCTCCACAAACAGGCTGGTCGGGGAACGGCCGAGCAACCCGGCGGAGACCTGATCACTGTCGATCAGTTCGGTAACTTTGAGCTCTCGATCGAATGGCAGATCTCGAAGGCTGGAAACAGCGGCATCAAGTATCTCGTCAGTGAGAGCCTTCCCCCGACGGGTCGCGGTGCAATCAGTTTCGAATACCAGGTACTCGATGACGACAACCACCCGGACGCGAAGATGGGGATCGCTGGTAACCGCACCTCAGGGGCGCTCTATGACCTGATCGCACCAGCGGCGGCGAAGAGAGTACGCCCGGTCGGTCAGTTTAACCAGACCCGGATCATCGTCAATGGTGACAAGATCGAACACTGGCTCAATGGTGTGAAGGTGGTCGAGTTCGACCGGACAAGCGAATCGTACCGGCAGCACGTCGCACAGAGCAAATTCAAATCGACCCGGGGCTTCGGCGAGGCCCGGCAGGGCCATATATTGCTGCAGGATCACGGCGATGCCGTCTGGTATCGCAACATCAAAATTCGGGAGTTGAAATAATAATGAAACCTATTGTCCAGATATCGCTCGATTTAACGGACATCCGCGAGGCGCTGGAGACGGCACGGATCGCCGTCGAGGCGGGAGTTGACTGGCTGGAAGCGGGCACACCGCTCATCCTCGCCGAGGGGTTGCACGGCGTCCGTGCGCTGCGGCAGGAGTTTCCGCATCATCCAATCGTTGCCGATCTGAAGACGATGGATGGCGGCTACCTCGAGGCTGAGATGATGGCCAAAGCCGGAGCGACCCACGTCGTCGTCATGGCCCGCGCCCACGAGGAGACGATCAAGTGCGTCGTCCAGGCGGGCCGGGATTTTGGCGTCAAGGTCATGGGTGACAATATGGTCTGTGACGACAAGGCGGCCGCCAGCAGGTGGATGGAGGATCTTGGCGTCGACTTCATTGTTCACCACACCGGGTTCGACGAGCGAAACGGGATCTTCGCCAGCTCGGGACGACGGCTCAGCCCGCTCGATGACCTGAAAGCTGTCGTCGAGGCGGTCAGCATCCCGGTTCAGGCCGTCGGGGGATTGTCGATCGAGGAAGCGATCAATATGCCGAAACTTGGCGCCCCGCTGGTTGTGATCGGTGCGCCACTGGCGATCGACGCCAACTCATTCAGCACCACAAGTGGTGACCTCAAAGGAATCCTGTCGGAGATCGTCCGGCGAATCAGGGAATAAGCAAAGGAGCAGAGTAATGACAGCAACTATGACCGCCGTGGTTCAGTACGACCTGAAGCCTGGCTCCGTCGAAGTTCGTGAGATGCCGATCCCGGAGATCGGCGAAGACGAAGTACTGCTGAAGATTGGCGGAGTCAGCGTCTGCGGCAGCGATGTCCACCAGTACCACGCCACCCAGAGCTGGCCGGTTGTGACGCCGGTTGTCCTTGGCCACGAGTTTGGTGGCACGGTGATTCAGACTGGAAGCCGCGTCCGCAGCTTCCGCGAGGGGGACCGTGTGGTCTCAGAGACGGCCGCCTACATCTGCGGAAAGTGCATGATGTGCCGCACCGGGGCCTACAACCTCTGTCCCCACCGAAAGGGCTTTGGATACGGAATCAACGGTGCAATGGCCGGTTACGCCCGGGTCCCTGAGCGTTGCCTCCACCATATTCCAGATCATCTTTCCTTTGAGCGAGCAGCGCTGACCGAGCCCTGCTGCGTTGGATACAACGCGGTGATCGAGAAGAGCCATATTCGACCTGGTGACACTGTTGTGGTGCTGGGCCCCGGTCCAATCGGGCTGCTCTGCGCGGAGATGGCACGCCTGGCCGGCGCCGGCACGCTAATCGTTGTCGGGCTCGCCCAGGATCAGTCGCGACTGGCCGCGGCGCGGGAGCTCGGTGTGACCCACGCCATCAATCTTCAGGAGACCGATCTCAAAGAGCTGGTATCCGGCATCGGTGACGGCCTTGGCGCCCACCTCATCGTCGATGCGGCTGGCGCCTCGGCCGCCCTGCGAACAGCGATGGATGTCGTGCGGCCAGCCGGGCAGATCACCAAAGTCGGCTGGGGCCCCCAACCACTCGGATTTTCACTCGATCCGCTGGTACAGAAAGCGGTCCGTCTCCAGGGCAGCTTCAGCCATACCTTCCAGAACTGGGAGATGGTCGTCTCGATGCTTGCCTCCGGGCAGATCAATCTGAAACCGATCATCAGTCGCATCGGAACACTTGAAGAATGGCAACCCTGCTTTGATGGGATGCACGACGGGACCTATGTGAAAGCAGTCCTGCAACCATAGGAGAATAGGGCTTATGAGACTTATAAGTCTTATAAGCCCTATCTTTGACCCTTTTATATCGAAAGAATATTACTATGGCAAAATTATCTGTCTTCCCAAAATGCTACATGGACGACCTCTGCGTCACACGCAGTATGTCCCTCTTTGACTGGATCGACCTTGCGGCAACGCTCGATGTCGACGGGATCGAACTCTATCCCGGCTTCTTCACCAGCTTCGACGACGACTACCTCGACCAGGTTCTCCAGCATCTGAGATCGAAGAACCTTGAGGCACCGATGATGTGTGCCTCGCCCGATTTTACCCAGCACGATGAGGCGGCACGTGAAGCCGAGATCGAGAATGAGAAGCGCATGATCGATCTCACCGCACGGATGGGTGGCCGCTATTGCCGTGTTCTCTCCGGCCAACGCCGCGAAGACGTCTCGCGTGAAGACGGAATCCGCTATACGGTCGAATCGATCAAAGCCGTCATCCCCCACGCCGCCTCCCGCAACATCGTTCTCAACATGGAGAACCACTACAAGGACGGTTACTGGAAATACCCGGAGTTCGCCCAGCATATCGACGTCTTCCTCGATGTCATCAACCAGATCGACTCTCCGTGGTTCGGGGTCAACTATGATCCATCAAACGCGATCATCTGCGGTGAAGATCCGCTCGAGGTTCTTGAAGCGATCAAGCATCGGGTGATCACAATGCACGCCTCCGACCGATATCTGATCAGCGGGACGATCGAAGACCTGAAGAAGCAGGATGGATCGATGGGCTATGCGAAGAACCTTCGCCACGGCGTGATCGGCAAGGGGCTCAACGACTATGACAAGATCTTTTCAACCCTTAAAAACGAAGGGTTTGACAACTGGATCTCGATCGAGGATGGGGAGAACGGTATGGATGAGCTCCGCGAGTCGGTCAGATTCCTGCGTGGCAAGATGGCGCAGCATTTCGGCCCGGCCAGCGCCGGACGGGGTGAGTAATGAAACGTCTGGCTGACAGGGTGGCTGTCGTCACGGGGGCCGGTTCAGGGCTCGGTGAAGGCATTGTCCGCCTCTTCGCGGCGGAAGGGGCACGGGTCGTCGTCTCCAATCGTGATGTGAGCAAGGCCGAAGCGGTGGCGGCCTCGATCATCGAGGCGGGTGGCAGTGCGATCGCGAAGAGGGCGGATGTCGGCATCGAGTCGGACTGCCGTGATCTGATCGACTGTGCAGTGGCCAACTTCGGGCAACTCGACATCCTTGTCAACACCGTCGGTTACAGTGCGCGCGGTACGATCGAGGACACAAGTGTCGAACTCTGGGACGAGGTCTTTGCTCTCAACGTTCGCAGCTCATTTATCTGCACCCAGCAGGCGGTCAGATACATGAAGGAGCGGGAGTACGGGTCGATCATCAACATCGGTTCAGTCAATGCCTACATCGGGGAGCCGAAACTGATGGCCTACTCTGCCTCCAAAGGTGCGCTGATGACGCTGACACGGAACCTCGCCAGCTACCTCAATCGTTACCGGATACGTGTCAATCAGCTCAATGTTGGCTGGACCTTGACGCCCAATGAACACCACGTCAAGGTCAATGTCGAGGGCAAGGGAGAGAACTGGGTCGATGATGCGGTCAAAACGCGGCCGTGGGGCAGGTTGCTGCTCCCCGGTGACATCGCTCACGCCGCGCTCTATTTTGCCTCCAGTGAGAGTGAACTGATCACCGGAACGATCATGGATATGGAACAGTATCCGGTCGGCGCACCACCCAACTGGTAGCCGTCGCGTTGGTGCCAGCAGACAAGCCGGCCGCGACTGGGAATGACCTTCCCTGTCGCGGCCGGCTTTTTCCAGTGCGGCCGTAGACCAACTTAGCGTGGAAATTCTTCGGAGTTGAGAACCTGGCGGGCCTGCCAGAGATGGCGTTCCTCGTGGCCAACGATAATCGCCAGGGTCGAACCAAGCGAGAACTTGATCAGGCGCGTCACCGGTGACGTGACCGACGCCCGCCCAAGATCAACCCCGGAGGCGTGAGCGATCAACTCCTGCAGCCGATCCTGAAAGTTGAGAAAGGTTGGCCAGATCTCGGCCATCGGGCGATCCGGCGGCGGGGTAAAGCGACGAGGGGAAGAGATTCGTAACCGTGGGGGCGGAGTCACCACCCGCGCGTAGTAGCGTCCAAACCAACCGTGACGATAAGGGCCTGTGCTGAAGAGACCACTCGAACGCGCGTTGTTGATCGAATTGTTGATCAGTGGAAAGTAGTTACGCGCCGTCGCGTTGAGATGTTCCAGGCACTGGGCGATCGACCACCGGTTAGGAGCCGGCTGCCAGGCGCACTGCTCTTCCGTCAAGCCCTCAACCAATTGGTGTGACTCCTGTCTGATCACCTCTACCCTGCCGTAATATCCCTGCAATTCCGGATTCAATTCCGCTTTTTCAGGCATTATGTTCTTCTCCGGGACCCTAAAGGACTACGATGGCCTGCCAAGGCTGACCTGCTGATCGGTGAGCCCTTCGAAGCTGTCATCGTGACTAATAACAAAGAGTTGATGAAAATCGCTGATTCTCCCAAGCTGAAGGGCCAGATTTCGCCGCCTTTCCTCATCCATATTGGTTGTTGGTTCGTCAAAGATGGCCAGGTTGATCTCAGAGAGCTCACGCAGCAGCGCCAACCGCACGGCGAGGGCTGCTGCCATCTGTTCCCCACCGGAAAGGTTCGAGAATGGACGATCATAACCACTCTCCTCGAGGAGGATTTCATATTCGCGGGTCCAGCGCAAGGTGATGTCATAGCAACCGGTAATCTCCCGGTAGAGCTGATTCGCCTCGTGGGAGATGGAGAAGAGGTAGGACTCAGTGATGAAAGGGGCGGATTTTACCAGAATCTCACGGATCAGTTCCGTCTTTCTGCCAAGCTGAGAGAGTTTGTCGCGCTCGACCGCGAGCCTGCTCTGCTGTTCACGAATGGCAGAGAGAGAGTCAAGTCGGCTCGACAGGGCAAGAACCTGGGCCGCGAGGTGGTCACGTTCAGAGATGAGCCGCGTCACCAGTTCCCGTGTGTGGTCATAGTTGAGGTGGCAGTTGCGGTGAAGTGCCGGATCGTAGCTCGTCTCGAGCGAGGATAGCCTGAGTCGACTCTCGTCCCGGGCTTGCCGGAGCTGGTCACTATCGAACTCAAGCTGACGAACCTCGGACTGACGCGACTCGAGAGTCGCCGCCAGTTGCTCATTGGCGATGAATTGAAGGTAGTCTGCCTGGTGAGCAGCCCGTTGTTGAGAGGCCTCTGACATCTCAAGATCGAGCGTCTCAAAGATGTGCAGCTCAAGCGTCAGAGGTTCAATCTCCAGCCGGATGGCGGCGGCAGAGTCCCGTGCCTGTTCAGCCTCGGCGAGTAACTGCGGTTCGCGATCGATGGTCTGACCAAGTGCCAGCAGCCGGCTCCGCGGGTCCCCAAGGCTCTCCAGCGCTTGCTGAGCCTCTTCGATCAGGACATCGACATCGCCAAGCGCGACGAGCCTCGACTCGACCCGATCAAACTCAATCCGTTGAATCTCACCT
>JBEGMZ010000125.1:0-4711 GCA_041182745.1 Acidobacteriota bacterium | reverse complement strand
GTTCTGACCTGATCGGCATTGATCGATCCCACCACTGGAACTGTGGGGCCGGTCACTTCCAGGCGCGGGGACCCCTCAAGAAAAATAATTTCTGACGCGACTTGCACGAGGGCCGACTTGGATTGAAACTGGCCTGATGCAAGAAGAGATAAGAGAAATATCAGCAACGATCAATCTGCGGCTGGCAGCGGCACTTGAGGCACGCCATGCCTTCTTCGACGCGCGGCACGAGACGGCTTTCCGGCTCTTCAACGGCTTCAGCGAAGGGTTCCCGGACCTTGCCATCGACCTTTACGGGCGAACCCTTGTCATCCACGACCATGCAGCCAATGTTCTTGACGGAGTCAGGAATATGGCAATTGCGCGCGGATTTTACGAGGCGGCACTGCCGTGGCTGGGAGCCCTCCTCTGGAAATCACTGGCTGGAACAACCGCCGAGGAGCGCAACGGAAAGTGGTTGAATGAGGCAGCGCCAGACCGCCGAATCCGCGAGCATGGGGTCTGGTATGCCCTCGACCTGCAGGCTAACCGTGACGCCGGGCTCTACCTCGACACGCGGAACCTGCGACGCTGGCTCAAGGAGCGGATGGCCGGGGCACGGGTGCTCAACACTTTTGCCTATACCGGAAGCCTTGGCGTCGCGGCGATGGCGGGCGGAGCCGCGCGGGTCATCCACGTCGATCTGAAACGGAGCTTCCTGAATGTCGCCAAGACCTCCTACACGCTCAATGGATTCCCGATCAACCGGGGTGACTTCATCGCTGGTGACTTCTGGCCAGTGATGAGTGGACTGATCAAGCGGGATGAACTATTCGACTGCGTGATCGTCGATCCCCCCTTCTTTGCCGCTACGGCAAGAGGAGTGATTGATCTCGAAAAGAACCAGGCGCGGGTCTTGAACAAGGTGCGTCCACTGATTGCCGACGGTGGCTGCCTGATCGCGGTCAATAACGGAGTCTACGTTCCGGGAGTTCAGTTTCACGCAACCCTTGAAGAACTCTGCGCGGATGGGTACCTCTCGATCGAGGAGCTGATCCCAGTCGATCCCGACTTTACTCGTCGCGATAGTGAGAGCGTAGCCAGCGGAATCACCGATCCCGCACCGTTCAATCATTCGACCAAGATTGCCATCCTGCGGGTACGACGCAAAGACGGACGAAGGTAGCCCCCGGTCTCAGGCGAGAACCTCACGAATGACGTGACCGTGGACATCCGTCAAGCGACGGTTCATACCATTGTGGTACCAGGTGAGCCGTTCGTGATCGAGTCCAAGCAGGTGGAGAACCGTCGCGTAGAAGTCATAGACGGTCGCAACATTCTCAACCGCACGGCGACCGAGTTCATCGGTCGCGCCGTAGCTTGTGCCGCCGCGAACTCCGGCTCCCATCATCCAGAGCGTGAAGCCATCCGGGTTGTGATCGCGGCCGGTGGTTCCTTCCTGGTGCGTCGGCATGCGGCCAAATTCGGTCACCCAGAGAACAAGCGTGTCCCTAAGCATACCGCGCTCTTTGAGGTCGGTGAGCAGGGCGGCGGTTGGCTGATCGAAGATGGGGCAATGGCGCTCGTAATCGGTCTTGAGAGTGCGGTGAGCGTCCCAGTTGAGCAGTCCATCGACTCCGCTTGCCCGCGAGGCACAGTAGAGGCTGACATATCGAACCCCTTTTTCGAGCAGCCGACGCGAGAGAAGGCAGTTGCGGGCGTAAGCAGCTTTGAGAGGATTGCGGTCATCGGTGCCATAGAGCCGATGGGTCGCCGCCGACTCCCGCGTCAGGTCGGCCACTTCAGGGGCGGCAAGCTGCATCCGGGCGGCCATCTCGTAGGAGGTGGTTCGAGCCGCGAGGTCGCTCTCGGCCGGATGGAGCGTACCATTCTCCTCGTTGAGCTGGCGGAGAAACTCCCTCGTCGCCAGATCCTCCTCGGGGCTGACCCCCGACGGTCGGTTCAGATTTCGCAGTGGCTGATGGGCGGCGAGCATCACCGCCTGGTGCTGGGCAGGCAGAAAACCGCTGGCCCAGTTTGCCTTGCCATTGGGCGGTTCACCGCGCACATCGGTGATCGCGACAAAGGTTGGCAGATTGTCATTGCGACTGCCGAGGGCATATCCGACCCAGGCACCAGCGGAGGGGAACCCCTCACGCACCGAGCCGGTATTCATAAAAACACTCGCCGGGCCGTGAGTATTCGACCGCGAAGTCATCGAGTGGATAAAGGCGATATCGTCGACGTGGATGGCCATCCGGGGCAGCAGCGACGAGATCCGCTTGCCGCTCGATCCGGCGGGGACAAAGGGCCACGGTGACTTCATCAGATTGCCATTCTTGCCCTGAAAAGTGACCTCCTTCTCTGCACCGGGAAGGGGTGTCCCGTCGTATTTCTCGAGCGCTGGCTTGTAGTCCCAGAGGTCGAGATGCGAGGCGGCACCGGGACAGAAGATCTGAAGAACCTGTTTCGCCCGTGGCGGGTGATGAAGAAGACGGGGAGCGTCGGCGATCTCACGCTGGAGCAGGTTGGTGAGAGCAACTCCGGTCAGACCGGAGGCCGAATCCTGCAGAAACCTTCGTCGCGTCAGTTCAATCACTTTGGGCATCATTTCCATCGTCATCACCTTATGAAGAGCAGTTCATTGGCGTTAAGCAGCGCTCGGGTAAAAGCGCGCCAGCCGTGAGCGGCGATCAGTTGGCGTGCCGCCGCCGCCTCGCGGGCCGTCGGTTGGCGCTGGAAGGCAAGGGCGAAGGCGCGTCCGATTCGAGGGGTGGGATCGGATTCGCCTCCGGGAGCCTCCTGATCGAGCCGCCTGACCATTGCATCTGCAAGGTCGAACGTCAGCTGGTGGTTGAGCTGCGTCAGCGACTGGAGCGGCGAGATCGTCCGAACCCGAACTGGCGCCGGCGAGGCATTGTCCGGCAGATCGAAATCGGTCAGGCCATCGATAAACGAGGCCCGCGCGTTCTGGTGGTAGACGGCGCGTCGCCAGGTATCCGGTCCGTGCCGATCGAGCGGAACGTAGGTGGCAACATTGTCCTCAAGGTATCGGTAGAGCCGAAAGCCAGGACCGCCCGCCTTCAGGTCGAGTCGCCCGGCAACCTTGAGCATCGTGTCGCGGATCTCCTCGGCATCGAGCCGTCGTGGTGGAAACCGCCAGAGGAGACGACTACCTCCGTCGATCCGTGCGGCGGCCTCCCGATGGTCACCGCTCTGCTGCCAGGTCTGCGAGAGGAGTATCTCTCGATGCAGCGGCTTGAGCCGCCAGCCGTGCTCTCTCAAACGCCTCGCCAGCCAGTCGAGCAACTCCGGATGGGTCGGCTTGCCACCGAGGTATCCAAAGTCGCTTGGCGTGTCAACAATCCCGGTTCCAAAATGATAGTGCCAAAGCCGGTTGACGATCACCCGCGATGTGAGCGGATTGCGCTCATCGACAATCCAGCGGGCAAGCGCAAGGCGGCGCTCACCCTCCGGAGCATCCACCGGCAGAACATATCCGGGAAGGATGCCATCGAGAACGGCCAGACTCCCCGGAGAGACGTCACCCCCCCGCCGCATCGGATCCCCGCCACGGTGGACATAGGTCGCCTCCTTCGGCTGAGCAAACTTCCCTGCCCAGTGGCGGGGCGGCGACTGAAGCAAGCCAATCTCCCGCTCAATTGACTGCCGTGCCCGGCGGAGTCCGGCCAACCGCGTGGCTTCATCAGGTGTCGTCACCTGGGCGGCAAAGCGCTCCACCTTCTGCGCATCGTTGAACGGCTGCCGTGACAGCGAATCGGCGACAAGTTGCCATCTCTTCCCATCCGCAGAGACCTCCACCTCGTACTCGGTGACAAATGATCCGAGATGATTCGCCGCAGTTCCCGGTTCGAGTGTCCGATCCTGTGAAAAGACGATCCGCTCGATCAGCGCCGGTTCTGGAAAGATGAGGGTCAGTTCGGACGGTGAGCCGACAAACCATCGCTCACCATAGCGCCCGTCAGTGACCAGCTCGACCCCGTAAGTCTCCCCACCGACAACGTCCTCGGCCCGCCGGGTCGACGCCCCAACCGCCTTTGTTCCATGCGCCGCGAGCGCAACATTGCGTGCCGGCGCTCCATCCGTCCATCCAGCCGTCCAGGCCTCAAACTCATCGATCCGTGCGTTCTCACCCGACTTTGGACGATCGGAGGTTGCCCGAATCCGAAACCGCAGATAGCTTGCCATGACCGGAGCAAATCGATGCTCATTGAAATGGCGCGTCACCTTTGGCAAGGTCCAGCTACCCTCGCGATCAGCCAGCTCGATCGCCCGTGCCGCGATCTGCTTTTCGAGCGTCTCGATCTGTCCGCTGAGATCCTTCCGGCATCCGTCAAGCGGCTCAAACTTCGCCGCATAGGCCGCCTTCTCCGCCGGCCTCGCGATCACCCGCTCACCGTGGGTGACACCGTCAAATGCTGCCCGGAGCCGATAGTAGTCCTCGGTCGGTATCGGATCGAACTTGTGGTGGTGGCAGCGCGCACAATTGACGGTCAGTCCAAGAAAGGTGTTGCTCGTCGCCGTAATCAGATCATCGAGGGTGTTGGCCCGGATCACCTTCTGCTGGACCTCGTCCTGGTTGCCGACACTGTCGTAGGGACCGCACACAAGAAACGCCGTCCCGATCTCGACCTCCGGCTTGCCGGCACCAACCACGTCTCCGGCCAGCTGCTCGATCACGAAGCGATCGTATGGCTTGTCCTCATTGAAT
>JBEGMZ010000124.1:0-4454 GCA_041182745.1 Acidobacteriota bacterium | reverse complement strand
CCTTCCGTAACGGTGGCGGCTCAACTGACCATCGAAAAAGGGGAGCAGTACCCATCGGGCAACCGCTCCCCTCACCTCGGTCGGCCATTCAGCCTGAACCTTGTCCATCTCCACCAACGCCCCCTCAGCGGACCTCTGACATCGCGGCGATATAGCAGCCTCGGGCTGTCGCCGTCAGCGGATCACTCGCCAGCCGCACCTCAGAGATCTGCACCGGAAACTCACTCGACTTGAGAATCCCCTCGAACTTTTGCAGAAAACCCCGTGGCTTCGCGGTTCCTCCGGAGAGCACAATCGGTATCGGTCGATCCATCTTCGGCAGGTTACGCGCCGACTCAAACTCCTCACGCAGCTTCTCGACCAACCGATTCAATACCTCTTCATAGTAGATGTGAAGCGCTCCGGAGACCTTGTCACGCGGAATGCGTGACAGATCAAGATTCTGCTCCTTCAGCAACCGCACCTGGGTCACCGACTCATCAACTACCTCGGCGACACTCGAATCGATGTAGTCTCCACCCATTGGGATACTGAAGGTAAGCATCGGCACCGACAGGAACGAGACGCAGACGTTGCACATGCCTCCTCCACAACTGATCCCAATCCCGGTGAAGTTCTCGTTGGCCAACTCCGCAAAGACCACCGCCAACCCCTCGTTGACCGCCTTCGCCTCATACCCCATCGACTGAAGCGTGTTCTTCAGAACCCCCTCATGGTAGACAAGGTTGGCGTCCGCCCCGAGCCCCTTTCCCGGCACACTGAAGCAGATCAGCTCACTCCGCCGTGCCGCTGGAACTATCGACTCGATTATCGACCTGATGATCTCCTGGCTCATGGGCTCGTGTGGGTTGAGAACCCCGTGCTGCATCGGACGACGCGGAGTAAAGGCCGTCGCAAACTTCTCCGCGTCATTTCCATATACGTAGATGAACTTCCCATTTCGCCGGTAGAGGGAGTTGCTCTGACTGAGACTGGCCTCAGTCATCCGTGAATAGGGGATCTCAACAAAGGCATTGAGCTGGGAGAGCGACTTATGACCATTCGAACCACTCGAAAGCACAATCCGACTGGTTCCAACGTCAAGCCCGACTGCGCCATACTCCGTGCTCTCAATCTCAATTCCCCTCACATCAGCCACATTGACAATCTGTTCCATTTTGCCTCCGCTTCATACACCAACTGTTTCTTCCCACTTCCGACTTCTTATTTCCTTATTTCCTTATTTCCCACTCCTCACTACCCACTAAGGCTCGGCCGTACTGAGACGGGCGCTCTGCTCCGCTTCTCTCTCCGCGCCGGAGGAGTTCTGCTGACGGGCACGGTTGAGCTGGGCCAGATAGCGATCACGCAGCTTGAGACGCAGCAGCTCGCTGCTCATCCGCGATCGCTCGACCCGCTGGCGAAACTCATCCTCGGCTTTGATCGCTCCCGACCAGAGCGTATTCTTCAACTTCTCCAGCGTCTCTTCATCATAAAGGCAGCCGTAATCGAGCATGTTAGGTGGCGGAACCTTGTACTTGTCAGAGAGCCCCATCGCCTCAAAAGGAAAGTTCCGCACCCAGTCGTAGTGGTAGGCCACCACCATCTTATCAGGGTTGATCGAAACCAGGCCGTGGGTGGTACAGTTCACATCATCAATGTTGAACCGGCTTCGCAAGACGTTGGTCAGCGCCCGACCGGAGACGATCTGAGCCTCCGTCAATGTCTCTTCAAGCGTTCCGGCAGTACTTGTCGACTCAAAACAGATGCCAATGAAGCTCTCATTGAGTCCGACATAGCTGTAGCGATCATCTCCCCAGATCGAATGGCCGGCGTGAAAAGCCGTGTGATCGTCCCGGACAATACGATAGATCTCCCCATATCGATCGATCAGGTAGTTGTAGGATTTGTTGCGGCGCACGTACTCCAGCAACCCTCTGGAACGGTATGTGATCGACTGGTTATTCTCCGAGACGAACGGAACGATGTCACTCTCAGAGGTATGGTAGACGATGCCGACCACCTCACGACGTATCGTTCCAGTCACAGTCTCACCACCCCGGGGAATCAGATGGTATCCACGCAGCCGATTTTCGGTCTCATAGCGCCGCAGGATGCGGGCTCCATTGCTGTATCGCTCAAACTCGCCGGTCGCCTCGACCTGCCAGACCTGCTCTGGCTTGTAACCGGGCAGATACTTGGCTCCGCCTCCGGCAAAACCAGTCGCCTCCGGCCCGGCACTTCCCGTCTGGTTGGCAACGGTCACAACAATCGGCGCCCGGTGGCGCTGGTATCTCTGCACCAGATATGTGTTTACCCTGCGGGCTGACCAGGAGGCGAGCGTATAGGTGACGAATATCAACAGGCCGGCAAGCACTACCCCAATCGCGTAAAGAACGTGTCGTGTCCGGTAAAGTCGGCAGTAGAGGCTGGCCGCCAGCGGAATCTGTACATTGGTGAGACCTTTGCGCAGGGCCGGTAGCGCTGCCTCGTAGATCCGAATCTCTTCCTGAATTGAGCGATGGTACTCGGCGGTCAAAAAGAGTGACTGGAGGCGAGACCGGAGGAATCGCGGTATGAGGCGCATCGAGGTCTCGATCTGCGCCCGTCGCGCCTCGAGACGGGCACGCATATGGTTGATGAACCGGAGATTTATGTCCGGCCGACCGCACGCCTGCAGCGCCCTGCTGTATGGCTCGATCGTCTTCTCTCTCAACAGCAGATGATCGGACCCCACCCGCCGTCCGGTATTCCCGGCGGTCAGTACAGATCCACTACTACTCATCCGTTCTTGCATCGCTGTCTTCAGTCTGACTTCAGTATATGCCTCTGGATATCTCTCTGGCTCTTCCAGCCCCTGACTCCATTGACTCCACCTGCCACGGCGCAATCGAACTCAGGGATGAACCCCGACCCCCTCCAGTGTAGATTCAGGCCTGGGCACATTCAATCCAAAAGTCTACCGTTAACCTGCTATTTGACCACTTGTTGAAATCAGCCCTTCGAGCTGAAATTCAACCCGTTCGGCCGCAGGGCCGATCGATCTATTTTGGAGTGGCGATAAAATCCTGAATGGCCCCTCGCGAACGGAGCTGCCCTCCATATCGCAACGCCTCTTCGCGCGATTCAAAACCACCTATCTGAACCCGATACCAGGTGCCCTTACCTGGTATATCAACCCGCGAAATCCGGGCCGGAAGACTCGCCGCCTTCAGATCTGCCACCCGGTCTCCGGCCTGCCCCTGATCATTGAACGAGGCGATCTGAATTGTCCAGTTTCCGGAGGAGGGTACACTTGGCGTGATGATTGATCGGGTGGCGTCGCGGTCCGGCTCTGGTGTCGGAGGGGTCGATCGGGGTGGCTCCTGGGTGCTTCCCCGACCTGCCATCGGAGGAATGTCGACTGGCTGCGTCCGATCTCCCACCCCAAACGGCGTGTATCCGGCAACCGACGGCAGAGCCGCAGTTGAGGACTCTCCGGTCGCAGGAGTGGGCGTCGCGACAGTCGAAGCAGCAGTCGAACTCTGATCGGCACCGGGGGTTTGGCTGGGCGCCGAAGATGGTGCCTCGGCCACCGCCGCAGGCAGACTTTCCGCCTGCCCGCGGCGCTTGCTGATCAGATCCCCGAGGAAGAAGTAGGCGCCACCAATCAGACCGGCAAAGACCGCCACTCCAAGCAGAACGCGCATTCCCATCCCCTGGCGGGTGGTCACGTCATCTTCACTCTCTTCGTCATCGTCATAACCGAGCCCCTCACTATCGGTCAGAACCGGCCAGCCGGTCAGGTTGGCCTGCGCCTCATCGGAGAACTCGCGGGTCTCACGCCCGGCACGCCCGGCCCCTCCCATCGAAGTCCGCGACTCATCGGCGTATCTCCCGCCTCCCTGGCCTCCACCATCCCCGGATTGACTTGATTGCCCTGATCGAATGGACTGAATGGATTGGTCACCGTAACCAATCCCCAGCCCTACCCCAGACTCATCGCGGTGATTCACGCCCTGACGATCCGGTGACGGGCGGTCCGGCCACGGGGTGCTGATCTGCCGATTACCATCCGGGAGGGGGGTGTCCCAGGCTTGCAACTGCCCGTCACCCACCGTATTTATCTCGAGCAGATCATTGAAATCGTCTCCAACCCGCGTCGCGTAGGCATCACGCGCCCTTCCGGGTCTGGCTGTTTGAGGCGGATTGCTCCCCGCTATCGGCAGCGGGTCGCCACTCTGAACTGTTCCGTGCTGGATCCCACCAGGAACCGAATCGTATGGGGCTCCAGCCCTTCCACCATAGGGGAGTGGCGACCCCGATCGATATCCCTCATCCGGCCCCGACTCGCGCTGGCCCCGAACGTCGATCATCGTTGCGCACCGCGCACAGAATACCTGCGATGAACTGCTGTGATTCTCGTACTGACACTTATGACAGATGACTTTCATTTATCTCCCCTGCTCTGGCATCCTGCGGCGTCTTTTCTTGTC
>JBEGMZ010000123.1:0-9126 GCA_041182745.1 Acidobacteriota bacterium | reverse complement strand
CGCCACGGAGTCTTGAGCTGGCGCGGGAGCTGGGGGCGGAGGTGACCGTCGACGCGAGGGGACAGGCCAATCCGCAGGAGGCTGTGATCGAGGCGACAAGGGGCGGCGCGCACCTCTCGATCGACGCGCTGGGAAGCATCAATACCTGTATCGACTCAATCCTGTCCCTGCGGCGGCGGGGCCGCCACGTTCAGGTTGGGCTTATGGCCGGCGAGCATGCTGCACCATCGATTCCGATGGGACGGGTCATCGGTTATGAGCTGGAGATTCTCGGTAGCCACGGGATGCAGGCCCATCGCTATGACGCCGTCTTCGGGATGCTCTCGACCGGCAAACTGCAGCCTGGCAGGCTGATTCAGCGCCGGATCACACTGGCTGACTCGATCGAGACACTGGTCGATATGGACCAATTTCGATCTCCCGGGGTAACGGTCATCACCAGCTTTGGTCAATGAGCCGCAAGCCTGCTGCGACCGGAAGTCTGGTCATCCGGAGCCGCCCTGTACCTGAGCGAAAAAGATGGAAAAAGATCGAAAAAGATGGAACTCTGGCCGGAGTGAGGCGTTTCAGGGATGTGTGTGTAGTTTGTGACTGAGGTGGTCAGCATTTGTTGGTCACCTCTCTTTTTTTGCCTCCGGCCTTACCCTCCCGGGACTGCGAATGTGAGATCTTAAAACCTGGAGACAAGAGTGGTGCCAACAGATTCGATCGTACTGGTAACAAGGCAGCTTCCGAAGGTGGCCATGCTCCGTTTGGCCGCGGGGTGCCAGCCCCGGATCGGAGTTACAACCGGGACGATCAGCCGTCAGGATCTGCTTGCCGGCATCAGCGATGCCGATGGTCTGATCTGTCAGTTGACCGATCAGATCGACGAGGAGGTGATCGCCGCCGGGTCAAGACTCCGGGTGATCGCCAATGTCGCGGTCGGCTTCAACAATATCGATCTCGCTGCCGCAACACGGCGTGGGATTCAGGTCACCAACACTCCGGACGTGCTGACCGACGCCACCGCCGATCTGACATTTGCCCTGATTCTTGCGGTCACTCGTCGAGTTGTTGAGGCGGATGGCTTTCTGCGCGCCGGGCGGTTTGATGGCTGGGACTTTGATATGCTGCTCGGGACGGGCCTTTCCGGCAAGGTTCTCGGGATTGTCGGCTACGGCCGGATCGGACGGGCTGTCGCTCGCCGTGCAGTCGGGTTTGGACTCGATATCTGTTACTGCAACCGTGAAGACATCGCCTTTCGTGACGAACCCGGCCGGGTCAGCATTCCAACTGCGCGGCCGGATGTGCTGCATTCCTTCACCCAGAGCTCCCAGCTCGGAGGGCTCGCTTCGCGCCACGTCGGCTTTTATGAGCTGGTCGAGACCTCTGATATTCTGACAATTCACACCCCGCTGGCGGCAACTACGCATCATCTGTTCGACCGCGAACTGATCCGGCGGATGAAGCCTGGCGCGGTTCTGATCAATACCGCCCGTGGCCCTGTTGTCGATGAGGCCGCTCTGGTCGACGCGCTTGAATCCGGACACCTTGCCGGTGCCGGACTTGATGTCTATGAGCAGGAGCCGGTGGTTCACTCCGGACTCCTCCCGCGTCAGGATGTCGTCCTGCTTCCTCACATTGGCAGCGCCACCCGTGAGGCTCGTACCGCCATGGCGCAGCTGGCCGTAGAGAATGTGCTCGATCTTCTTACCGGTCGCCCCGTGCGCAGCCCGGTCAATCTGAAGTGATTCTCACTCACCCTGCTATCATAAGCCGCTATCTTTAGCCGGATGGCGATTGATGATTGGCTGAATCATCACTAAATTTCAGCATTTGCGGAGCCGGCCCTCAATCTCCCGGTCGATCGCCTTGAGCAGGATGACCATCTCTTTCTTGTCCCCATCACTGAGCTGGCTGAACTTTTCAAGCAACGAGACGAAGAGGGCATCCCGGTTGAGCCTTTCGTCAGTCTTGCGGCCAAGCGCAACATTGAAGACCTCCTCCTCCGGACGATCGAGTGCTGCCGCCAGTGCCCGCAGCTTCTCGATCGTAATATTGGACGCCGAGCCGCTGATGATCTGACTGATGTAGCTTTGTGTTATCTTGTGCCCCTTCCGCTCGGCTCTTTCAACCAGATACCTTTGCGAAAGATTGTCCTCGCTGATTACATTCTTTATATAATCTGCCAGGTCCGGGTTGTGTTCGTCAGCGGGAGACTTTTCCACGGGGGAGTTCATTTTAGATCCTGTTTTAATCTGCAAGACTGGTACGCAGAGTTTGAATCCTGACCCTTAGCCATCGGTCGCAAAACCACGGCGGGATGTCGAGGGGCAGGGAGTAGATGAGCGCACCGCATGACCATATACCAAGTCAGAGAAGTGCGGATATGTTCGTGCGAATGCAAGAAAAAGCGTGTCACCGGCATCTCAGCCAGAAGATAGACTGGAGCAGGCATTCCTGGAGGCGTTTCCGAGGCGATGGGTCTCAAGTTGAGAGCGCGTCTTACTAAAAAATCTGTCCAGAATCTGTCTCGCTAGAATCTGTCCCAGACCCTTCCTGGTATCTGCCTGGTATCTTCCTAGTATCTTCCTGGTGCCTTCCTGGTGCCTGCCAGGTGTCTGCGCTGATAATCAGCCACAAACAAACTAAGCAAGTATACATTTATCAGGTTGTCGTGTGAAGACCCCGGAAGATTTATTCGGCAGGCAATGTGGTTCCCCTCGGCCCAGTCATACCGGAGAGAATCAAGAGCGGCGCCCGGATCGAGCGAGTCGATGCTGAAATTGATGAGGAGTTGCCGCGGCGTCAGGAACCGTGTTCGAGCCGATACTCATCATCGGTCTGGCGCTTCTTTCCAAAGAGCCAGACGATGAGGATGCTGAGCAGGTAGAGCAGCATCATCGGTGCGGCGAACATGAGCATATTGAAGGCGTCCGGGGTCGGGGTCGCGACAGCGGCGACGATCATGATGCCGACGACGGCGAAGCGCCAGGCCCGGACCATCATCCTCGCGGTCAGCAGGCCGATTCGTCCGAGGACGAAGGAGATGGTCGGGATCTGAAAGACAATTCCGAGGCCCAGCATAATCATGATGATCAGGTCGAGGTAGTCCTCGGCGTCGAGCAGCGTCCGAAATCCGCCCTCCATGGCGAGACCAAGCATATAGTCACAGACGGCGGGAAAGGCGATCAGGTAGGCGAACGATGCTCCGGCGACAAAGAAGAAGGTCGACATGAGGATCACCGGAACGATGTACTTCTTTTCGTGCTGGTAGAGGCCAGGTGCAACGAATGCCCAGAGCTGAAAGAAGAGGAAGGGAATGGCGAGAGCGATGCCGGCATAGAGCGCGACGCGGACGTAGACCATAAACGGGCTGGTCACACCGCGCAGGACAAGCTGATTACTCTCGTCATCGAAGAAGATCTTCGATTCGCCTTCACGCTGGATCTGTTCGATCGGGGTGTTGACTGGGAGGATGGTTCTGGCGACCGACCATCGTTCGGCCAGCACCAGCCGGGCTTTGCCGTCAGTGGTCACCTTTCGTACCGGGATCGTGGTACCGAGGGGGATCTTGACCCCATTGACCGCGGTCTCACGGGTGAAGGTGTACTGGATCAGCTCACCTTCGGCTACCTCATCGACATTGATCGAGCCGTATGATGCCTGGAGCGTGCGACGCTCTTTCTGGAGCTGCTTGATGACCGGCACTGAAAGGAACCGGTAGATCGGCTCCGAGAAAGTAAAACAGATGCCAAAGGCAAGAACGATCGAGATGACGCTCCGGATCAGCCTCTGACGCAGCTCGTCGAGATGATCCAGAAATGACATCTGGATCCCCTCGTTTTCCTGAATTTCATCACTCATGCGCCTAGATCCAGTGCGGCTTTTCGTTTGTTGTGCCGGTCTTTACCTCTTCCGCCTTCACCTCCGCCGCACCGGAAGAACCAGGCTGGGCGGCAGTGGCGGTTGCCGGGGTGGTTACGGTCGAGTCACTGCCGGTCGCGGTCGAGTCGGCGCCGCCGTATTCCGGCTCATAACCGTAGGAGTAGTAGTCGGATGAATAGCCGGAGGCTTCGGGGTTGGCCGAGCCGAGAGCCGTCTGACCCGATCCGGTCTTCGATTTCTCGAGGTCGACCTCCTGTTCCCACGTCCGTTTGAAGTCCTCTGAGGCGCGTCGGAACTGGGACATGGCCTGACCGAGTGATTTTCCGAGTTCAGGCAGTTTTCTTGGCCCAAAAACGATCAGGGCGATCACGAGAATCAATATAACTTCCGGCATTCCCAGACCCATAACAAGTTTCCCCCCGCCTTCCGTGCAGCAGTGTGCAGACCAGATTGCTGAAATAGTAATAAAGACTGACTATAAGTGACACATGTTGATGAGTCAAGAAGGCGCGATCTATCGCTTCGCGGCCCGGCGTGCCCAGTAGCCCTCGCGGGTGCGGATGTCGAGACCGGGACGATCGATGCGGACCTCGATCGTCCGCCAGCGTCCATCCTTGCGGTCATTGGTGGGGGCATAGGTCAGGGTGTACTGGTGGCGCAGCTCATCGATCGTCTGGTCGAAGGCCTCGCGCAGCCGGCTGCCGCCCGGTGAGGTGAAGAGACGCCCCCCCGTTCTGGCGGTGAGGGACTTGAGGACGGCGGCACCGGAGTTGATCGGGCCGGCTCCGCCGTCGCTGAGGTCGATGGCATAGACGATGAGCTGGGCTTCGACCGCGCGCCGGGTCGCCTGATCGAGAGAGGCTCGGCTCTGGGTGTCAGCGCCATCGGAGACGACCAGGATCGCTCGTCGCTGTTCGGGACGGCGGTCGAGGGCGTCGGCGGCCGTGACGATCGCGTCATAGAGCGTTGTCATCCCCTTTGCCCGCAGATCCCAGACGGCATCCGGGATGTCACGGATCAGGGTGAAGTCCTGGAGCAGTCGGACCTTTGAATCACCGAAGCTGTAGATCGCAATGCTGTCACCTTCACCAAGCCGGTCGACAAAAGCGGCGCAGGCAGCGCGAACAAGGCTCAGCTTGTTCTCCATGCTGCCACTAACGTCGAGCAGGATCACGCCGGCGAAAGGGTTGACTTCATCATTGAAGCTCAGTATCTCCTGGCGGATATTGTCCTCGAGAATGGTAAAGTTCTGCCGGGTCAGTCCAGGAACATACTGACGGTTCTGATTCCGGATGGTGGCGTTGACGACAACGATGCTGGTTTCGACTCCGAGGGTGTTCTCGTCCGGCTTTGGGGTGGTCGGGTTCTGACCGCGTTCCTGAGTGTAAAGCGGGGAGAGCGCGCCGAACAGGCCGCAGAGAAGGAGTAGCTGAAGGGGCTTGATCATTGGCATGGTTGGCATGATGGTTATTGAGAGCCGCGTTGGAGCGAGGTGGTGACGACACGGAGCGATCCGGCGGTCACTGCCGCCACTGCCGGATCAGCCGGACGAGATCGATCACCTCGGAACAGGACTCGATGACGGCGACTGAGACTACCCGGCGTGAGGTTCGAGCGATCGATTGGTTGAGCCGCTCACTGGCCTTGACCAGTCGTTGCACCAGCTCGTCGAGGCGAGGTGATGACGCCTCCGGCTCACCATCATCCGATCCGCCCGACTCGGAGCGAATCTGGCGGGCAAACCTCTCGATCTCCCGCAGCCGTTTCTCGTGGCGGCGGGCGAGCGATCCGGCCTCACCGGTCATGAGGTCGGTCGCAAGCAGCTGCGCGGTCTCACGAATTGTCTCGGCCTTTCCGACCAGCTTTTTGAACTCACTCTCCTCACGCTTGATCAGCATCCTCGTCAGGGTGTCACGAAGAGTCTCATTCTGGTCGATCTCATCCGGTACGCCAGGGGGCGTGGCGTTTCCCTGGGCCGTGATTCTCCCGGTCGCGACACAGAGGATGACGATGGTGAGCAGCATCCGAATCGACATTGCCGGGAAGCCTCAGAAGGTACAGCCCAGAATCCGGCGCTCATTGGTCGCGGTCTTGAGGCTGAGATCGATGCCGAGAATTTTACCCGCCAGTCCGCGCAGCACCTCATCCTCAAGCCGACCGTTGGACTGGCCTTCGATCCAGACCGCACCGCGGCTCGGATCGGAGTAGCGGCCCTCGATATGGGCTACGACATAGAGCTGCGACCGTTTCTGGTCAAGCGGCAGCGCTGTAATCTCAAGGTGGAACCGTCCCTGCTGCCAGTTACGTACCTCGCTCGATGGCATGACTGCGAGGTATTCAAGGTTGCTTCGTGTCGTCACCCCGCGCGCGAAGACGATCGGATCGGTGACAAGCCGGCCGTTGCTCTGGCCGGCGTCCTCGCGGATATTGATCCCACAGCCCTTCAGCACTTCGCGAACATTTCCGATGATCTGCTCGCGCGGAACACCCATTGTATAAGGATTGTTGAGCGGTGCTTCAGACTTCGGACGATCGAACCGGATCTGCGCCATCGCGATATCGGCCACCCCCAAGGAAAGAAACAGCACCAGCCCCACGATTCTCGTGATATTGATCAGCTTCAGTTTCAAGCCGCCACTCATAACCATTAGCTCCTCCTCCATTCCGTGTTCCAGCCTACTGCCTCACGACCCATACTTCTTAACACCAACTACACAATATCAGGCCTTCCAATTCGGCGGCAAGACGTTAAAAGTGCGGTGGCGACGCGGTTCCTGTTTTTCTCAATCGGATGGTGGGCAGCAGCAGGCGCCGACTGCGAAGGGTGGGATGGGGAGAAGTGTGAAGAAGGTGGCAGTAGCCGGGGACTCTAATCTGGTCGGCAATTTTTTCACCGCTAATTTACTCTCTCAGGTAAGAATTACATTCGGCGGTGGCAAGAGAGGTTGACGCGTTGGTTGAACCTATATTCAAACTGTTGCTGGAGAATGGTTTATAGGTGGCAGTCGTCATTGATCTCCTATGGCATTGGTATTGCATTAGGCTGGGTGGGGCAACGAGATACCAGGTGGATCCCTCCACTAACGGTGTCGGGTGGTTACGAAGTGAGATGAGTAATCACCGTTTTATGGGGCGTCAGTAGTCATTCACGGCACTGGCGCCTTTATTTTTTTTACCGGAAGTCCTTTCCTTGTTCAAACCTGGCAAACGATATACCTTATAGCTTAATCTACCGATATTTACGGCTTGTTGAGATCGCCAGTTGTGGGTATTGGGTTCAGCTGCCCGGTTTCGGACGGGTCGGTTGCCTGTGCCATCTTCTCAAGAATAAATCAGGTGATAGCAGGAAGGTAAAGGCAGGATGAGGCTCGCTGGTGGTATGGCGGGATTGACTCTTCAGTACCGACAGGATAGAGCACAGGCGCGGCGCTGATGAAAGAGGGTAGTGTGGCCGGCGCATAAGCGCGATCCAGCGATGGGTTGCGGTGGGGGATGCACCGTAAAACGCGTTGATGCGCCGACCAGACCGCCTTCCTGGTTCAGCCAGCTCGCAGTCAGCTCACAGCCAGCTCATTGGTTGCGATTTGGAACTCCTGCCATAAAGTATGCTTACTGAGTATCGGCAAAGATTTGCCGATTACAATTGGGTCGTCAGCGAGGATGGATATCTTCAGCAGCGGGGAGCGAGGAGATACCGGGAGAGGCTTGCCATATTCCGTGATCACCGTGACCTCTTCTCGCGGGGGCGGATCGAGGAGCTGCGACGGGGAGAGTCGGAGGCTGAGGGGAGAGGAGCGCAGAGCTACCGGCGGATGCTGATATTTGCGCTCGACGGCCATCTGGCCTCGGCTGGTCATGAGATTGAGGTTGAGATCGAGCGGTTGGTGAGAGATCCGCAGTTGGGGGCAGACCCGGCGCCGATCGATGATCTGCTTGCTGCGCGGGCGGATCAAATGGATCGAGCGGCGAAGGATCTCGGTTACGCCGATCGTTTTCGGATGCGGGTGGAGCTGGACGGCATCGATTACGGCTCACTGGCCGGGGTTGCCCGGCGGCTGCTTGATCAGACGGAGCGGGCAGCACACCGTTTGATGGAGAAGGTTCCGGGACGCGAACTTCGGTTGCGTCCTGGAGCGGTGGGCCGGGACGATCTGGCGCGATGGGCGCGGTTGCCGGAGGGAGCGAAGCATCTTCGATACGAGGTGCGGGCTGCCCGTCAGGCCGGGCTGTGCGCCGGCCTCGGTTTCCGGACCGATCAGCAGCGTGGAATCGAGTTTTTTGAGGCGGTCGCTTCCGTGGATGGAAGAGGAGAGCCGGGGGAGTGGCCGGACGAGCAGCTTGTCTGGCCGCAGCGAATCCCGGATCTGATCAGAACGGGCTTGCTGCCGGTTGATGGGCGATATGGAGAGCGGGCTTTCTGGCAGTCGGTCGCTGCGACGCAGATGGCGGCGTGGACATCGACCGCGCTTCCGGTGGAGTATCAGTACCGGGCCGGGATCGCCGACGCGGCGTTGCCGCTCGGCTGGGGGATGCTCTTTGATCACCTCCTGCTGGATGCTTACTGGGTTGGGGGCTGCTTTGGATACGCTGAGACCGGGTCTTTCCGGGAGGGTATGGCCGCGCTGCGATTGCTCGAGCTGCGGCAGGCAGCGGCGCAACTGGTCTACGAGGGAGAGTATCTGCGGGGAGAGTTGGGTGGCCGGGCTGCCGAACGGTATCGTGAGCTGCTCACAATGGCGCTGCTGACAGACGTCGATCCGGGCGACCATCTCCGCGCGATAGGAAGGATTCGAGGTTTTGGTGTCTCTCCGATGGCGAGCCCGGCCGGGGTGAGCCCGCTGGGGGCGGCCAGTCTGCTGCGCGCAGCGGCCTTTGAGTCGCAGTGCCGCGAATATTTAAGATCCAATTTCGGTCTCACCTGGTGGATGAATCGCCGGGCGGGAGATCTGCTGATCGATCTCTGGAATACCGGCTATCGCCATTCACCCGAAGAGCTGGCGTCGCTGATCGGATTCGGGCCGCTCGAATATGATTGGCTGGTGAGAGAACTAAATCGGAATGTGCAACACTGGGACACTGCGTGATAGAATCGCCGCGAATCAAGGACGTTTTTCAATGTTGCCTGTTCCGATGTCGGCTGTTTCCATTTAGTATGGGAGGGTAACATTGAATAGCAGTCATCGTACCGCGACCGCTCCACCGGGTGAGGTGGTCCCGGTTCCGCTTGGTGATCGGAGCTACGATATTGAGATTGCG
>JBEGMZ010000122.1:0-5484 GCA_041182745.1 Acidobacteriota bacterium | reverse complement strand
TTGCCATCATGGGTGATCGTGTCACCCGCATCAAAGACCTGACTCTCGAGCTGGAAGCCCCGCTCCCCGGAACGATCCGCATTCTCCGTCACGGTGAGGTCGTCCACCAGACGACTGGCCGGAGAGCCGAACTTCGGCCCACCGAACCCGGTGTCTACCGCACCGAGATCTGGCTGCCCGTCGATGGCGAACTCCGGCCGTGGATCTATTCCAATCCGATCAGGGTTGAATAGCAGACCGGGGCCTCACGTCCTCATCTTCAGTGCCAGTAAAACGCCCTCACATCGCCGAAGTGAAGTTGAGTCTTTTTGATAAAAGAGAATTGACATTTTGACAATTAGGACTACTTTTGTCAAAATATTGAAGAATATGAGTCAGATGCCGATTAAACGGTTAGTGAATACTGAGTTGCGGTCGGCCGCCGGGAAGGTAGCCCACCGAAAGCAGGTGATCATCGACGCCGCGCTCGACTGTTTTCTGCAGTTCGGCTACGACAAGACGACCCTTGAGGATATCGCAACGCGGGCTGGGCTTTCACGAACCCTCCTCTATCTTCAATTTAGAAACAAGGAGGAGATCTTCATCGAGACAACACGTTCGCTCTACCGTGAACAGTTTGAGAAGGCGCGACCGATCCTCACCCGGCCGATCAGTCGAAAAGAGAAGCTGAATCTGATCTACGAAGAGTTACTGCTGAAACCGTGGGTACGAATCTGGAAATCTCCCGGCAGTGAAGCCTTCCTTGCCGCGTGCCACCGGATCTCACCGCAGCTCGACCGCGAATATGAGCGGGAGGCATATCGGCTGCTGCTCCCAATTTTTGACGACCGGGCGGTGATCGAGATCTTTCTGCTCTGCATCGATGGACTCTACAGTGACGACCCCTCGCCAGCGGTGCTGCGGAGACGGGTCCGGCTGCTGATTGAACGGTTTTTATAGAGAGGCTTGACAGAAATGAAGCGAAGAATGCTTGGTCGCGGGCTTGAAGTCTCGGCGCTCGGACTTGGGTGCATGGGGATGAGTTTCGGCTATGGTCCACCTGGTGAGCGAACGGAGATGATCGGAGTAATCCGGTCGGCGGTTGAGCAGGGCGTAAACTTCTTCGATACGGCCGAGGTCTACGGTCCCTGGATCAACGAGGAGCTGATTGGTGAAGCGCTGGCGCCCTGGCGGGGTGAGGTGATAATTGCGACCAAGTTCGGATTCCAGCTCAAGCCGGACGGTTCACCTGGCTACACCGGATTGAACAGCCGACCGGAGCGCATCCGTGAAGTGGTCGATGGGTCGCTGCGGCGACTTCGAGTAGAGGCGATCGACCTGCTCTACCAGCACCGGGTCGACCCGGCAGTTCCGATTGAGGACGTCGCCGGCACAGTCCGGGACCTGATCGCGGCGGGGAAGGTGAAGCATTTCGGCCTCTCGGAGGCAGGTGCGGGTACGATCAGGCGGGCGCATGCGGTCCAGCCGGTGACGGCACTGCAGAGCGAGTACTCTCTCTGGACCCGTGAGCCGGAGGCCGAGATCATCCCGACGCTGGAAGAGCTGGGAATCGGCCTCGTTCCATACAGCCCTCTCGGGAAAGGCTTTCTGACCGGCCGGATCGATGCCGCGACCAGCTTCGACGTGACCGACTTTCGCAATATCCTGCCGCGCTTCACACCGGAGGCACGGCAGGCCAATCAGAGACTGATCGCGCTGCTCGAACAGATTGGCGGGAGACTGGGGGCGACACCGGCCCAGATCGCGCTGGCCTGGCTGCTGGCGCAGAGACCCTGGATCGTCCCGATTCCCGGGACGACAAAACTGACACGACTTGAAGAGAACAACGCAGCGGCAGGCCTCGAACTCACCCCGGCCGAAGTGACCGAGATCGAAGCTCTCGCTACCAGCGTCCGGATCGATGGAGCACGCTATCCGGAGCACATTGAAAAGATGACCGGACTTTAGGTCAAATTTGCGCTGAGAGATTATCTGATGAGGAGAACTATTCATGATCAGTCTGAAAGTCAATGGAAGATCGAGGCGCCATACGGGAGATCCGGAGATGCCACTGCTCTGGTATCTGCGTGATGAGCTCAACCTGAAAGGGACCAAATTTGGCTGTGGAATGGGGCTCTGTGGAGCTTGCACGATCCACCTCAATGGGAGCCCTGTTCGGGGTTGCCTGACGCCAGTCTCGGCCGCAGCGAATGGGGCGGTGACAACGATCGAGGGACTCTCTTCGAACGGAACCCACCCGGTTCAGATCGCCTGGCAGGAGATCGATGTTCCGCAGTGCGGATATTGTCAGGCCGGTCAGATCATGTCGGCCTGTGCCCTGCTTGCGATTAAGCCAAATCCAACGGATCGAGAGATCGACGCAGCGATGGACGGAAATCTTTGTCGCTGTGGAACATATCTGCGTATTCGTGCCGCGATTCACCGTGCAGCGGAGCTGAAAGCAGCGGGCAGCGACCGTCCAGCTCGCAAGTCTGACTAAAGGAGGACCCTGATGCGAAAAACATCAACTGATCGCCGATCATTTCTGCGTGCCTCGATCCTGGCCGGTGGGGGCCTGATGCTGGGAATTCACGTGCGGGCTGCGTCACAGTCAGGATCTTCAACCGCCGCCAGTCAGCCCGGGGTGAGAGCTGACGACCTGCTGGAACCTGATGACTTCATTGCTATCAGTGCAAGCGGCGAGGTCGAGATCGTTTCGCGTAATCCGGAGCATGGTCAGGGTATTCACAATATGCTGGCGATGCTGGTGGCTGAGGAGCTCGATGTAGAATGGAGGAGCGTCAAGGTCCGGCGCGCCAATTGTGACAACAAGTATGGTACCCAGTTCACTGGTGGAAGCATCGGAACACCGAGCAACTGGGAACCGATGCGACGTGTTGGCGGAGCGGCACGGATGATGCTCATCTCTGCTGCGGCCCGTCAGTGGAATGTCGCGCCCGATGAGTGCTCAACCACCCCCGGTAGGGTTGTTCATCAGGCTTCGGGGCGGACAGCCGGGTATGGTGAACTAGCCACTGCCGCCGCCACGCTCTCTCCCCCGGCACTGAAGTCGGTTAAACTGAAGGATCCGCAGAACTATCGCATCATCGGCCAGACGACGAAGGGCGATGAGAATCGTGCCATTGTCACCGGCCAACCAATTTATGGGATCGACGTGACCCTGCCGGGTATGCTCTATGCCGTCTACCAGCGGTCTCCGGTCTATGGCGGTCGGCCACTCAGTGCCAACCTCGACCTGATCAGAAAATTGAAGGGAGTTCGTCACGCCTTCATCGTTGAAGGCCAGCCAGCGCCAAAGGAGTACGTCAACTACCTGACGCAGGATCACGGGCTCGAGCCCGGTATTGCGATCGTTGCCGAGAGCTGGTGGCTCGCCCAGTCGGCTCGTGAAAAGCTTGAGGTAAAGTGGGAAGATGGAAACGCGGCTGCCCAGAACAGCGTCGATTTTGCGCGAAGGGCTGATGAGCTCTCGAAACAGGCCCCAGCGAGAACTTTGCGCAAGGACGGGGATGTCGCGTCGGTGTTCAACCGTGGCGATCTGAAAACGGTCGAGAGCCGTTATGTATTTCCATTCATTGCTCACGCCCCGCTTGAGCCGCAAAACTGCACCGCCCACTTTCACCAGGGGCAGCTCGACATCTGGTCGACAAGTCAGACCCCGCAGATCGGACGTGGTATGCTTGCGCGCCTCCTCAACATTCCAGAAAGTAGTATCAACATCCAGATGCGACGGGGCGGCGGTGGTTTTGGCCGACGACTCTACAATGACTACATGTGTGAGGCGGCCTGGATATCGAGGGCGATTGGCGCTCCAGTCAAACTTCTCTGGACCCGCGAAGACGACCTGCAGCACGACTACTACCGATCCGGGGGCTTTCAGTATCTGAAGGCAGCAGTCGATAGCAATGGCCACATCGCGGCCTGGCAGAACCACTTCATCGGTTATGGTGAGGGGGAGACCTTTACTCACACCGGACAGATCGATGGAAATGAGTTCCCGTCCCGGTTTGTACCCAACTTTTTAATGCAATCGACTGTAATGCCACTTGGGCTGAAGACGGGAGCCCTGCGCGCTCCGCGTTCTAATGTCTACGCGTGGGTCTTTCAGTCTTTCATCGACGAGCTGGCGCACGCCTCCGGGAGGGATCCCGTGGCTTTCCGCCTCGACCTGCTTAGGAGTGGCCCGACAACTGCAACTCCCGGAGTGATGGACGCCGGCCGGATGGCTGCCGTCGTGAAACTGGTGGCCGAAAAGTCAGGATGGGGAGAGCGGAAGTCCACGACAGGTTCCGGCATGGGGATCGGTTTCCACTTCAGCCATCGTGGGTACTTCGCCGAGGTCGCGGAGGTCACGGTGCTTCCAGGCAAGAAGATCCGTGTTGACAGAGTATGGGTCGCCGGTGATGTCGGAAGTCAGATTATCAATCCCGGGGCGGCCGAGAATCTGACCCAGGGAGCGGTCATCGATGGCATGAGTGAGATGCTTCAGGAGATCACGCTTGCCAGGGGGCGCGTCGTTCAGACGAACTTCCACGATCATCGGCTCGTAAAGTTCTCCCAGGCTCCGCCAATCGAGGTTCACTACCTGAAGTCTCCCTATCCCCCGACTGGGCTTGGCGAACCGGCGCTGCCGCCAATCCTGCCGGCGATCAGCAACGCCGTCTTTGCCGCAACCGGTGACCGGCTCAGACATCTGCCTATCTCTCGGCAGGGATACAGCTTCGCCTGAGACCGTGCCGCCTCCTGCCTGATCACTACAGGCACAGGTTCCCTCGATCCAGCCCGGCGAAAGACGGCCGGAGACCACGGCGGGCGGCGCGCAGATCGCAACCGTTCGCCAGAGAGCTGGACTGCCGGGAGAGAGCTGAAACTCAGAAGCAGCTTTTCGATACTCCATCCCAGTGGCCCCCACTTCAAGCCGGCAGCAGAACTCCGGACTGGAATTTCACGCGCGCTTGATCAAGTTTTATCCCGCCTCAACTCTCATCAGCCAATATTATTCTATCCCCACCGTAGCCGCCCCGGGGTGTGCCGAAGTATAATGAGATAGTCTTCTTTCCATACTCACAACTCTGACCGGTTGCGAGTGAGTGGTGAGAGTGCCGCGGGGGGAAGGGGTTCCACCACACACCAGGTCGAGGCTGGTAGCGTTTATTAGCCTTGAGTAGATGAATGTGCCATATATTTCCCAAGGATTACCGGGCGGTGATAAGTCTCTGATGTCTGCTAATAACGTCGATCTGAACATACAATCTGGAACCTACCTCTTCGACTCCTTCAGTTTTGACGTCGCTCGTCGAGCTCTGATCAAGGGGGAAGAACGGTTCAACCTGACACGAAAACAGTTTGAGATCCTTCTGCTGCTGGTAATGAACGCCGGGCAGCCGGTTGCCAAGGACCAGTTTTTGAAACAGATCTGGCCAGATCAGGATGTCGAAGAGGCCAATCTGGTTGTTAACATCCACTCTCTGCGTCGCATTATTG
>JBEGMZ010000121.1:0-6725 GCA_041182745.1 Acidobacteriota bacterium | reverse complement strand
CGGTCTTCAGAACCTTGCCGCCAACCAGCTCGCCGGCCCGCTTTGAAAGCACGTGGCGCAGACCATCCGCGAGTGCATCCCTCTTCCGTCCCTGCCACTGCAGATCATCTTCCCGGCTCAGATAGACGATATACTCTGCCGGCAGATAGGTCGATCCTCCCGGCGGCGTGAACATCTCCCGTTTCATGACCGCCTCCACCTCGCGCGCAATCAGGACAAAGAAATCGTCCCACTCACTCCGCGCCGGGGGCGTTCCGGTGGTCTGGCCGACGGCATCCTCTCCATCCAGCCATCTTCGTAATGAATCAAGAAAACCCGATGACCCCATATCACCTCAGGAACCGACGTGAAACCACTCGAACATAGCCCGGGTCAGCGTAGACCCACCCCTGTACCACTCCGTTTACCGGCTCATGCGGGTTGGATTCGTCCCACTGGCTGACCTCAATCTGCATCCAGCCCTGGTCAAGGCTCGTCACCACCCGATGGCGGGTTCCCCGCAGCACGACTCCCATCGTTCGATCCTGCATACTCGGTCCGTAACGTACGCGCAGCGCCTGGGTGATGACTTCAATCTCGGTCGGAGGTCCAAATCCGATCGGAATCCCGCGCCCGGCCGTGTAACGGCCAACCCCAACATAGACCCCGCCAATCGCGACCAGCAATATCAGCGCCGCAACGAGGATTGCCACTCTCCGGTTCGACAGCCGTCCTCTCCATCCGGTCAGGGGTGGACTGGCCGTCCGCCGACCGGCGGGAAGACCGACCTGGCGCTGCTCCACCGGCCGCCGCCTGGATCGACCCGCGACCGCCACCCGACTCCCCCCCGCCTTCGCCGATGGCAGCTCTATCACCACCTGCACCGGCGGCTTCGCTCCAGGCGGCGTTACCGGCTCGTCCAGCCCAATTATCACTGCCGGCTCTTGAACGGTGAGACCACCGGCGAGGTTCGCTTCAAACTCCGGCTGTCCGGGACTCTCCGGCAGCGCCCCCGGATTGACCGCCAAACGAGGTCTGACCAGCGTCCGCTCCGCATCGTCCCCGGTCTCCGCTCCAACAACCCCCGCCAGATCACTCCAGAACTCCACGACCGAAGGATAACGCTCAGCGGGCCGATCATCTGTCGCCCGCCGCAAAACCCGCGCCAGCGCTGGCCCCCAGGGCTGCTCCCCCACCTCGTCCGGTAACTTCGTGATCGGGGCACAATTGAACTGGCCCGGTGATCGGCCCACCACGACGGTGTAGAAGCTCTTTGCCAGCGAATAGATGTCGGCCGCCTCCGTCAGAGGCATCGACTGCGCCTGCCGCTCCGGATGATGCTCCGGTGGCGCGTAGACCTGCGCCCCAACCCGGGTCACCTCCGCATCCTCCATCAATCCCGCCGTCATCTTCGCCACTCCAAAATCGGCGATCTTGACAATCCGCTGATCTGCACTGAGCAGGAAGTTGTTCGGCTTCAGGTCTCGATGGATGATCCCACGACTGTGAGCGTACGCCAGCCCCTCGCAGACCTGGCGGAAGAAGAAGAGAGCCTCCTCGATCTTCAGCGCGTTGCCGGGCCGCCGCCGGCAGAGCTTGAGCAGATCTCCTCCCGGGAGGTACTCGAGGACCATGTAGTGAAACGTCGTCCCGCGCAGATCCGCGGCCGTGCCGTGCCCCAGCCGGAGTATGATGTTCGGGTGGCGAACCGCGTCGAGAGCCATCGCCTCGTTCTGGAAATTTTCGACCAGCGTCCGCTCCAGATCGGCATCCGGCGTCCCCTGCAGGTTCGGGTTGAGCGCCTTGATCACCACCTCCATTCCACCCGACTGGCGATCCCGCGCGACATAGATCTCGGCGTAGCTCCCCTGGCTGAGACGGTCAGTTATCTCGTACCGATTATCAACCAGACTATTTTCCAGCTTCAGCTCACGCATAAAAGAGTCTAACCAACCGGTTTCACCGCTGTCGCACCTTCATCCCGCCCGCCAGGAGGTGCAGGTTGACCCGTCGGCGGAGCCTCTGGCGAAGGACTCTGTCCGCGAGGTGAATTTCGCTTGCCAACCAACTCCTGCAACACATCCGCGGCGTTGCGGCTCTGCCCCATCCGACTGTAGGAGAGGGCCATCCTGACTCTGACATTGGTCAATGACGGATCGATCTTTGCCGCCCGCTGAAAGAGGTTGACCGAACGATCATAGTTTTCGAGGTCGTACTCGATGATGCCGAGAAAGAGGCAGGCCTCGGCGTTGCCTGGCGCGGTACGCAACAGCTCCTCGAGCCTCTGCCGCGCCAGCTCCGACTGCTGTTCGAGGTGCAGCGCGTAGGCCGAGTTGACCTCCGGATGGCGTGGCGGGTGCTCAATCCCCTTCACATCGTAGATCGTCCGCTCTCCGAAGAGTTCACCAAACCTGGCCATTACCGGCGGTCCGACCAGCCAGCCAAACACAGTTCCAACGGCCAGACCCACCACCAGCAGGCTCCAGCGCAGTCCCGCCAGGATGCCCTCTCTCGCCACCAGCTCGCCGTCAACCACCTGCCCTTCCGGCTCCTCCGGCTCCTCCGGCTCATCTCCGTCCGCCATCATCTCGTCGAAGGGCTCCCCCTCCTCGTCATCTCCCTCAGCGGCCAGTTCAAGATCGAACCGATCCTCATCCCGACCTGCCCCAGGCGCCAGCCGGCCCGCCTCCGCAACCAGATCGGCTCCGTCCTCGCCCGAATCCCACCGCTCCCCTGTCGGGTCAACATCGATGAAGCCAGCCGGCACCATCGCCTCTGTCGGCAGAGGTGGCGCTGCCTGGTGCTCCTGATAGCTCCTCTCACCAAAATCGACCACAATCGCGGTCAGGTTATCGTCGGCTCCCCCATCGTAGCAGCGCTCCCTGATCATCTGACATAGCGTCTGCGGATGGCGTCCGCTCAGCAGCAGCTCCTCAAGCTGGGCGTCATCGAGGTATCGCGTCACTCCATCGGTACAGAGCAGCAGGGTCGTCGTCTCATCCAGCTCGATCTCGATCAGATCCGGCTCGACCTCCGAATCGGCCCCAAGCGCGCGGTTGATCACGTTCCGCTTCGGATGGGTCGCCGCCAGCTCCTCCGTGATCCGGCCTGCCCGCAGCGCCTCCCCCACCTCGCTGTGGTCCTCCGTCAGTCGAACCAGCCCCTGACTGTCAATCCGGTAGACCCGACTGTCACCGACGTGAACCACCGTCGCAATATTTCCACTCACGGCCACGGCCGCCACCGTCGTCGCCATGCCCTCAAGGTCGATATTTGACTGCGCCCCTTCGTAGATCTTCTGATTGCAGAGGTCGATCGTACTGAGCAGCACCGCCCGATGATCATCGATGAAACGCGGCTGACTGAAGACCCGCCGAAAGACCTCGACCACGGTCCGGCTCGCCGTCTCCCCTCCACGCCGCCCTCCGACACCATCGGCGACAAGAAAGAGCCCCCGCTCCGGCAGGACCAGCAGGTTGTCCTCGTTTCTTGTCCGCCGCGGATTGAGTCCACGATCGGTCACATATCCCAATTCAAGATTCATATACTCGGATTCTGATCTCCAACCACCTGGTTTCGATGCGATATCGCCATCAACATGCCCAGCATCCAGAAGGTGGTCAACAACGACCAGCCTCCGTGACTCACAAACGGCAGCGTAATCCCGGTCATCGGCAGCATCCTGATCACTCCACCAATGTTCACCAGCGCCTGAAGGCAGAGAAACGCTGTCACCCCGGCCGCGAGCAGCTTGGTGAACATATCCGGGGCGCCGATCGCCGTCCGCATTCCGGCCGTCACCAGAAGCATAAATGACGCCAGCACCACCAATCCTCCCAGCACTCCCAACTCCTCGGCGAGGGCCGCGTAGATGAAGTCCGAGTCGGCGATCGGAACGCTCTCCGGGTATCCCTTCCCAAGCCCCTTCCCGAGCAACCGACCGGCGCTGATTCCAAAAAGTGCCTGCGAGGGCTGAAACGCGTACTGGTTATACCACAACTCTTCGTTGACCTTCTCATCGACCTCAACCAGGCTCGCAATCGTCCGTAACTCCCGATCGGCCCCATATCTGACCTGCTGCTCCGCCCACCACCAGCTATCACGCGGATCGGGTGGCATCCCGCCACCGAGCCAAAGATGGAACCGCTGGTGTATCCGCGCCGGTACTCCACGACTGAGGGCGTCACCTGCCCGCTGCGTCAGCGTGGCTCTGCCTGCCTCTCCGATCGGCCCGCCCACCTCTTCCGGAGCCGTCAGTATCCGGTAGCTCCCGCGCGCCAGGAGTGTCGCCCCCAGCAGCACCCCCACCAGCAGCACCGCCAGCGCCACCTGCTGAAGCCTCCGCACTGCGACAAGGTAGAGGGTGAGATAGACCCCGAGGAAGACCAGCAACTGACCAAAATCGGAGAGCGCGAGGAACGAGGCGACCGGCATCGCCGCGATTATCAGAAATGGCAGCAGAAACCGCCACGAGGGTATCCCCCACCGCGTTCTTGACAGACTCCGGTAATGATCCGCCAGTATCCCCGCAAAACTGATCAGAAAGGTCACCTTTACCGGCTCCCACGGCGTAGTTCTTCCGATGAACTTTCCCGCAGTCGAGAACTGCACCCCAAGCAGAATGAAGGGCAATATCGTCAGAAGACTTATCAGCAGGCTGTATCGCTGCAACCGGATCAGGAAGAGATCACGACCTGTCAGCACGAAGGAGAGCGCAAAACAGGCCAGCGCCAGCAATGGAACGAGCGTTGATAACGACGTCAGAATCCGCTCAAGCGTCCAGTAGCCGCTCTCAACCGCCGCCTCCTCCCGGTCACCCGCCATCGGAATCTGGTAGTCGGGATCCCCAAAGAGAACTCGCTTCTTCTCGGCGTCATAATGGTCGTTGATGTTCTGCTGGCGAATCGTATCCGACTTCGCCTGCCGCGCCCTGCGAACCGCGTCATCCCTCCGCTCCGCCGTATACTCCGGATCGGTGAAGAGTCGGTACTGCATAAACTGCCCGACTCCGAAGAGCAGTACCGCCACCGTCAGAAGCGTCCAGTCACCCGCGTATCGCTGTCTCCGTACCAGCCAGATGAAAAGTCCGCCCAGCGGTATGAAGAGCGCCAGATCCCGCGCCGCCAACAGCAGCGAAGGCGCGAACCCCCGATCCAATCCGGCTCGGTATATCGCCAGATAGGCCAGACCATTCAGTATGAACAGCCCGGCAACCATCATTATGTGTGTCGATGGACGCTGTCTCATCTCAGGTCAGAATCTCCCGGCAGTCACTCTGCCGCGCCATCTTTTGCCGCTACTGCTGGCATACCGCGCAATAGTATGTTGAGCGCCCACCCTGTGTGAAGCGCTGCACCGCCTCGCCACAACCCGGGCACGGGGCGCCTTCCCGATCGTAGACCCGCCAATTCTCCTCGAAGGCGCCGCTCCCATAACGACCATAGACCTCCCGCGGATCGGTATTGAGCGTGCTCCCGGCCTCGATCGCTTCCCGCAGCACCTCCCGGATCTCGGCGTGCAGCCGCGTCAATCGCCGTGGGCTCAGCTGCCGTGCTTCCAGCCGCGGATCGATCCCCGCCCGGTGGAGCGCCTCGGCCGCATAGATGTTGCCCAGCCCCACCACCTTCGACTGATCCAGCAGGAGCAGCTTGATTGGCTGGCGACTCCGCTCACATCGCGCGGACAGATATTCGACGCTGAAGCCATCATCGAACGGCTCGGGCCCCAGCCGCCGCAGCGCTTCCACCCCCTCCAGCTCCGCCCTCCGCACCACCATCATGAGCCCGAAATGGCGCTGATCGGTAAAGAGCAGGTGCCATCCGTTGTCGAGCTCAAATGTCGCATGGGTAAATGGCGGAAGCTCCATCTCTTTCTCCGCCAGCAGAAACCTCCCACTCATCCGCAGGTGGATGACCCACGTCCATCCACCCCCCACCTGAACCAGGATGTGCTTACCGCGCCGCCCGACCTCCGCGATCTCCGCTCCACGCAGCCGCGCCGCGAACTGCCGCGGCGTCAGATCGGGCGCCAGCCGCGCTCGCAACAGGCGCGCCCGCTCTATCCGCCGCCCCTCAAGCAGCCTCCGCAGATGTCGCACCACCATCTCTACCTCGGGTAACTCCGGCATACTTTCTCTTTACCATGCCAACCCCTGATCTGTCATTCGTTTGCTCTCCAATCTTCCAATACTGATTAAGACGGTTGACAGAGTTGCGGGGGTCATGTATATTCAGTTTTTGGATTTATGACGCGGGGTGGAGCAGCCTGGTAGCTCGTTGGGCTCATAACCCAAAGGTCGAGGGTTCAAATCCCTCCCCCGCAACCAAACCCTGAAAAAGGGATCGAGGCTTTGAGCTTACCGCTCGCTTCGATCCCTTTTTTCGTCTCCCGGTCATCCGGCCCCCATCCCCCCCGCCAGTTGTCAATGCCTGCCTGTCAGCGGTTACCGACTGGTTACCGAGATGGCCAACCTTGAGAAAATGGCGTGCTTCTTGACACCCCTCCGACTCGCAAAGTATGATCCGGTATTACTTTAGCGATAGTGTGTGATCTCTGTTTTTTGCTTTATTTTTGGCTGTATGTTTTATCTATGAGTCTTATGGCACTGAATCGCTTGATCTAAACTGGATCGCTTGATGTAAATATGCTCGGTGAACTTATCGGGAGTGTCAGCTCCCGTATCCTTGACGCGATTGTCCGGTCGCTTGTGAGGCTCAATCCCAACCCGAATCTGCTCTCGCTGATCG
>JBEGMZ010000120.1:0-3887 GCA_041182745.1 Acidobacteriota bacterium | reverse complement strand
GACGATGGAAGGGGCGGTTCGATTTACGGAGGCCGATCGGATAGCGACGGGGGCAAGCGCTCACTGGGCCGCTGCCAGCCGGCTCGTCACGCTCCGTGGCCGGCCACAGATATGGGACAGCACCGCGCGTGCCGATGCCGAAGAGATCGAGATCAGGCTCGAATCGAATGAGAGTGAACTCCGTGGAAAGGTGCGTACCACCTGGTTCAGTCAGGACTCGACCGGCGGTGCGACCCCCTTTCGCCGGCGGCAGTCACCAGTCACCGTTGTCTCTGACCGGGCGACCATCAAACACCCGGAACGTCGACCGGAGGCAGTAGCCCAGCCCGGAGATCGCCCGTCATCTGGCCCCTCCGGCGGCGGTGGCCAGGCGCGCTACACCGGAAATGTTCGAGCCTGGCAGGATAGCGACTACATTCGCGCCGACCGGCTCGATCTCGACCGTGGGCGCCGCACTCTCCACGCCACGGGCAACGCCCAGTCGGCCTACTATCAGCTTGAACGCGAGATCGAAAAGGGTCGAAAACAGGCCATCCCCGTCTTTGCTTCCGCTGACCAGATCCGTTATGACGACGGGTCGCGTCGTACCTTCTACGATGGTACGGTAAGGATTCGTCAAGGATCAGACTCGATCGAAGCAGCGACTGCCGAAGCGCTGATGGATGAAGAGCATCGGCTGCTGGAGATGGTTGCCGTCGGTCAGATTGTCCTGATCCAGCCGGAAAGGATCGCGCGCGGAGAGCGTCTGGTCTACAATTTCAAGAGCGACGAGGCGACGCTGGCCGGGAACCCGGCGACCGTTGAGGATCGTCAGCAGCAGGTACTGACAAGCAGCAACAGGCTCTCGCTCAACTCGCGTGATGGCAGATTCGAGGCTGGTGATGACCGGGCTGGTCGAGCGCGGGTTCGTACCACTCACCGGATAAAATAGGCCGGACTGTCAATCTGGTCTGCCCGGTTTGTTGACCATTTCTTTGTTCGGATCGGTCTTTCGGCCGACCCATCCGGCGGCCTGTTGCTGGTTCTTACCGGATCTGCCCACGGCAGGAGCCCCCCCTGATCATCGACAATCGATGGCAATCTGTGAGGAAAAGTCTTGATCCCCCGCCAATGGGCGATAAAATACCCACCGGCGGTCGTCCTCTTCCGCGTTCCGAACCACGGATGGTTGTGGCCTGAGACGCCGATCGTTGGAACGGATCAGACAGGGTGAACAATGTCGAATGATTTACCGGTATCGACGCTCGACAACGAGCCGAAAAACGCACTGCGGGCGGTGGGTCTGAAGAAGACGTATCGCCGGCGCTGTGTGGTTGATGATGTGTCCATTGCGGTCAGTCCGGGCGAGATCGTTGGTCTTCTCGGACCGAATGGCGCCGGTAAGACTACCACCTTCTACCTGGTGGTCGGACTTGAAGAGCCGGACGCAGGGGGGGTCTGGATCGGCCCGACCGATATTACCAGGCTGCCGCTTTTTCAGCGGGCGCAGCTTGGACTGAGCTATCTGCCCCAGGAGGCCTCGGTCTTTCGTCGGCTCACGGTTGAGCAGAATATCCTCGCGATTCTCGAGACCCTTGACCTCAACGCGCGACAGCGACAGCAACGGCTCGAGGAGCTGCTTGAAGAGTTTCGTCTCTGGCAGGTCAGGAAGAATCCCGGGTTTGCCCTCTCGGGTGGCGAACGACGCCGGACCGAGATTGCCCGCATGCTCACGATCGAACCACGTTTCATTCTGCTTGATGAGCCATTTGCCGGGATCGATCCAATCGCGATCGAGGATCTGCAGCAGATCATCGCCCGGCTTCGTGACCGTGGGATCGGAGTACTTATCACGGATCACAATGTTCGTGAAGCATTGGCGATTACCGACCGTGCCTATATCATCAGTGACGGAAAACTCTTCCGATCGGGAACTCCGCGCGAGCTGACAGATGATCCGGAGGTTCGGCGTGTCTACCTTGGAGAGAAGTTTCGGATGTGACCACCGTGGTTGCCTCTCTGTCTGGTCAGTGATTGGAATTGCAGTTTATGTCGCTCAAACCAACGCTCAGCACTCATCTTTCGCAACGGCTTGTCCTGACACCACAGCTCCGTCAGCGAATTGAGATGCTCCAGATGAATAAGCTGGAACTGAATGATCTGGTCGTCCAGCAGCTGAATGAGAATCCTGTCCTTGAAGAGCTCTCGCCAGAGGAGCTGACGGTTTCACCCGATCTGGCCAATGTCGACTACACTGAAATGCCGCTCAGCCCCCTTGGTAACGGCCTGCTCTCCGGCGATGGGATCGGAATGATGGCGGGTGCTCCGGGCGATGGAGCTGAATACGGCAGCGGAAGTGCCCCCGACTCCCCTGATTTTCTGGCGTCAGAGTACCACGGAACCGACCCGGTCTCGCCCGTTTCGGCACAGACCGAAGGGGAGGCCGTCGAGACCCGTGAATTGGAGATCGGCGAGCGCGACTCATTTGAGGAGATCGACTACGGTTCTGCCTTCGAGGAGTACCTCGATCCTGGCTATCGAACCCGTGAGACCGAGGTCAAGGAGACCCAGTCCTTCGAGCAGTTTCTCTCTGCGGAGGGAAGCCTGGCCGATCATCTCAACTGGCAGTTGCAGATGACCTTCACCAGTCCCGAGGTCTTCGCCGTCGCTGAGGCGATCATCGGCAGTCTCAATGATGACGGATTCCTCGAAGAGCCACTGGAAGAGATCGCCGCCTTCGGTTCCTGGTCCCTCGACCTCGTCAGCGAGGCTCTGGCCATCGTTCAGCAGTTTGATCCCTCTGGCATTGCCGCGCGTGACCTGCGGGAATGTCTGGTCATTCAGCTCAATCACCTTGGTTGTGGTGACCGGCTCGCCGCGCGTCTTGTCAGTGAACACTTACACAAACTGCATAACCACAAACTGCCCGAACTGGCGAGAGAGCTTGGACTGATGGTCGAGGAGCTGGTGGAAGAGCTCAGGGTCCTCCGGCGGCTTGATCCCTACCCGGGCCGAAAGTTCGCTCCCCGCAGTCCGCAGTATATCGAGCCCGAGGTCTACATCGAGAAGATCGAGGACGGTTATCTCATCCGCTTCAACGATGACGGACTGCCGCAGTTGCGCATCAATCGCCAGTATCGGCAGATGATGGAGAACAAGGAGACTTCGAAGGAGACCCGCGACTACATCAAGGATCGTTTCCGCTCCGCCGTCGATCTTCTCAAGAATATTGAGCACCGGAAGCAGACCATCTACAAGGTTTGTGAACGAATTATCGAGCGGCAGCGTGACTTTCTGGATCATGGCGTCGAGCATATCAAGCCGATGATGCTGAAAGACATATCAGAGGATATCGGCATGCACCTCTCGACCGTTTCACGGGTCGTCAATGGGAAGTATGCTCACACGCCGCAGGGAGTGATCGAGCTGCGGCGGTTCTTCACCGAGGGGATGACCAATGACGAGGGTGAGGAGGTCTCGACGCAGATCATCAAGCTCAGGATCCGGAAGATGATCGAAGCTGAGGATACGCGTACCCCTCTCACCGACGACCAGATTGTCGATCGGCTTGCCAACGAAGGACAGAAGTTGTCGCGTCGAACCGTTGCCAAGTATCGCGATCAGATGAAGATTCCAGGTTCGCGCGAGCGTCGACAGGTGGTTTGAGCCGCTCGGCATTCGCGGGTTCCACCTGCCCATCTCCGATCCATGAGTGCGGCGAGAGCGGCCGCGATGAGAATCGGGCATACCGGTCGCAGCTTGTGCGTCGCGTCAAACCTGCGCGATGTCGCTTCGTTGGGATCTGATACCAGTTTTCGAAGATGACGGAAAGTCCACCAATGGCACCAGGTAAATCGACAATCCCACAATTGATGATCGTGACCGGGCTTAGCGGCTCAGGGATGTCC